>JAHFUF010000600.1 GCA_023265235.1 Blastocatellia bacterium | reverse complement strand
TACCCGCTCTATCAATATAACCCCAGTCATTTTTAGCAAACCTTACTCCTGCCAATCCATCGCAAAAAGTCCAGCCAAATTCAAATTGTGGTTCAATAACAATTTCGCCAATGCGATCAATATAACCCCATTTACCATTAATTCCAACACCAGCTAGGCCATCAGAAAAAGCCCAACCACAATCAAAACTTGGCTTAATTACAAATTTTCCATAAATATCAATGTAACCAAATTTATTATTGACTGCCACTCCAGCTAATCCTTCAAAAAAACCTGATGCCCAGTCATACTGTGGCTTAATTACTATTTCTCCTACCTTGTTTATAAACCCACATTTACCGTTAATACGAACAGCCGCAAGCCCTTGTGAAAAATCATTTGCCCATTCGTACTGTGTTGCAATTGCATTATGTCCATATTTATCAATATAGATCCACTTTCCATAACTTCTTACTCGTGCTAGTCCTTCAAAAAAAGCCGCAGCATTATCAAACTCAGGTTCTATAATAATTTGAGCTTTTTTATCAATATAACCCCATTTACCATTAACACCAATACAAGCCAAATCTTCAGAAAACCCTCCTGCGCCACTATCAAATTGGTGGTCAATAATCAACTTGCCTGTTTTGTCAATATAACCCCAAAGGTTGTTATTTCTTACACTTACTAAGCCATGAGAGAATGTTCCTGCTCCCTCATAGACAAAATCTATTACTATTTTTCCTTCTTTATCTATAAATCCATATTTAATATTATTCATGTTTTTATTAATTAGCTCCCAGCCCTAAAGGACTGGGCTACTATCAAATGTCTCTAACGGGACATCAAGAATTTTCTTTATTTTCAATAAATTACAAAGCTAATTCCATATATTATCCAGTTAAAATACTAGAAACCTAACCTTATCTTATGTTTGCAAAATAAGCTAATGGTTATAGGTGCTTTGTTAAATTAGAACTGAAAACTTTTCTATTACCATTTTGGTTATTTCTTTTTCTTTAGAAACAACACGCTTTCTTCCTATATTTACCAAAAATTAACCAGCCTTACTTTTACATACTGCTTGACTTGACTTGTGACAACACCTAGTTAATCATTAACAAAACTACTCTATAGCGATTAAGTAAAACATAGAGTTTGTTGAAAAAATATAAGATATATAACTATAAGACTGTTTGACATACGTTAAGAGTAACATAAGCAAATCATTTTTATAGTTCCCCATTTTCAGAGCAACAGTGTCAAAAAACTTAATAACAATTTTACTTGTGCATTACATATTTTTATTATAAACACCATATAAGAAAAAATATTTGAGGAACAATATATGACATACAAAGGTTTTTCATCTTCGCAAGAACTAGGCGTAGATCCTCTAATAAACCTAGTGTTAAAAGAAAGTTATAGAATTGAGGAAAGAATAGGGCAAGGTGGAATGGGAGTAGTCTACCGAGCAACCCAACTACTACTTGGACGTAGTGTTGCAGTTAAAATACTTTCTTCTTCACATATATCTCCTGAGGTTAAAGAACGATTTTTTCGAGAAGCAAAAGTACTTAGTAAGCTTAAGCATCCAAATATAGTTAGTATTTTTGATTTTGGCATAACAGATACAGGTATTTGCTACATGGTAATGGAGTATATTACTGGTCGTACATTAGGCCAGATTGTTTCTAAAGACAGTGGTTTACCTATAGATGTGATTGTAGAACTAATGGAACAAGTTTGTTCTGGAGTTGGGGCTGCTCATAGAGAAAACCTAATACATCGCGATCTTAAGCCTTCTAATATATTTTTAGCCGATATTTCTGGAGGTAGATCTAGTGTAAAAGTACTAGATTTTGGTATTGCTAAAGCTTTAGGAGATTTTTCTGATGAAAATAAAAGCCTAACAAAGGATGGCATAATTTTAGGTACTGCTGGTTATGTTTCTCCAGAACAAATTAATGAGCTACCAGATGTTGACTCTAGAGCAGATATTTATGCACTAGGGGCTATTCTTTATTATATGTTTACTGGGAGCACTCCTTATAAAGGAAAAATTGCAGAAGTCATTACTAAACAAATTACAGAAACTATTAATATTACCAATAAGTTAGAAAGATTTAAAACCTTTGAAGGAGAAGTAATTAAGCCAATAATTTCTAAGGCAATGAGTCTTAATCGAGATGACCGTTACCAAAATACAGAAGAGTTTTTTGATACCCTATACCAAGATTGTGCTGACTCAGAACTCCTAAGAGATTCTAAATCTGGTCGGTTAGTTTCTGTTTCTAATTTCTTATCAGAAGTTTTTGATCAAACCAACGAGATAAGAAAACCAACAGCAGCATTTAAGACTAACTCTTTAACAGAAGCAAAAGAATCTCACCATACAACAAAGAACACAAATTCAATAAAGAAAACTAATACAGTTAACGACATAAATAAAACTAATAGTACAAACAAAGACGATAGCATTTCTTTTTCAGTAAAGAAAAATTCTTTTAAAACAGTAGTAGCAGCAATAGCAACACTACTGTTTGTTGGGGTAGCAGGGTTTCTATATTTAAATAAAGAGAGTTTTTTGGCCACTACACAGGAGAAAAAGCAACCACCAAATGTTGCTCAGCAACAAGAACAAAAGATAGTTCAACAAGGCGTAACAGACACAGAGGTTTTAATGGGTATGAGTGCCGCCTTTTCTGGAGCATCAAAAGAACTAGGTCGACAAATGAAACTAGGTATAGACACCTATTTTAACGAGGTAAATGCTAGTGGTGGTATTAACAATAGAAAACTTAACCTAGTTGGTTTAGATGACGGATATGAACCTGCAAAAACATTAGAATCAATGAAAGACCTATTGGGAAATAGGAAAGTGTTTGGAATTATTGGAAATGTCGGAACCCCAACAGCAGAGGTTGCTCTACCCTATGCTTTAGAGAAAAAAGCAATCTTTTTTGGAGCTTTTACTGGAGCTGGTTTATTACGTAAAGATCCACCAGATAAGTATGTGTTCAATTATCGAGCTAGTTATGCAGAAGAAACCTCATATATCGTTGAATACTTAATAGAGGTTAAGAAATTACAACCATCACAAATTGCTGTATTTGCCCAAACAGACGGTTATGGAGACGCTGGTTTTTCTGGGGTAGTTAAAGCAATGAGGAAATACAAACTAAATAAAGAGAATATTTTAAGAGTTGGCTATGCCAGAAACACTACTGAAGTAGAGGAAGCTGTAAACACTATTTCGACTGCCAAAAATAAAGTAAAAGCAGTTGTAATGGTATGTACCTATAAAGCAGGAGCTAAGTTTATCCAACAATTAAAAGATAAGAACTTAGACTTGATCTTTACTAATGTCTCATTTGTTGGTAGCAACGCTTTAGCAGAAGCCTTAATGGAGTTTGGCCCAAAATATACTAATGGAATAATTGTTACCCAAGTTGTACCACACTATGAATCAAATTCTGCGGCAGTACTCAATTATAGAGATCAGTTAAAAAAATACTTTCCAAACGAAGAGCCAGGATTTGTTTCTTTAGAAGGCTATTTAGCAGCAAAAGTCTTTGCTGAAGCGGTACGTAATACAGGCAAAGAACTTACCACTGAGCGTTTAATTAGTAGCCTAGAGTCAATACATAATTTTGATATGGGAATTGGCAGTATAATTAACTTTAGCCCTTCTGAACATCAAGGTTCTCATAAAGTTTGGCCTACTGTTTTGAATGAAAAAGGTAAATATCAAATACTTGAATAGGCTGACCGTTCCTAAACCCGCCGCAAGCTACCGCCTTTCAAGGCGTGTAGATAGGCGAGTTTCTCGAAAGCTAAAAGCGGCTTTAGCCATAAGTTTTTAATTGTAAAAGTTAAACATCAAGT
>JAHFUF010000599.1 GCA_023265235.1 Blastocatellia bacterium | reverse complement strand
GTAAAACTATTTTTCGCTCACAGTATGATTGGGCTAATGCTTTTTCAGAAGGATTGGCTCTAGTTGGAATAAATTCCCAAGGCTGGTCATGTTAAGATAACTTCTATATGTATAGGTTTGTGGAAAACCTTATTTATCTTAAGTATCTTAAGGACAGAAAATGGTTAGTAACGAAAAGGTTGATTGGGTATTGATTAATAATCAACATCCCGATTCTAAAACGGCAAACTATTTTGCTGCGGTGGTAGGATTTAATTTAATGACAGGCGGTGAGTTAAAAGAAGAAGATTTAATACAGGCTCACTATACTGTTGGTTTGGCTTATGTTAGCGGAATGTTTGCTATTGGTAGGCACTTAAAAGAAGAGTCATTTGTAGATTCATTCTTAAATGATAAATTAATCTTTGACTCGCTTAAAACCTATATGCAAATAAGTTCAGATAGTGTCTACAAAGATAAACCTTTAAGTTTTAATCATGATGAGGAACTAATGGACTTTTTGATTTATGCTGAAAAGCAAACAAGAGAAGTTTTTACTCAGTTTAAGAAAATGTTATCAGCTTAATTTACTAACTTGAATATTACCTAAGGAGTATATTATGCGTAAACGGATTACTAGTTTTACTAGCTCAAAAACTATTCTAACTGATGAACAATGGTTAGATCTCGAACAAATAGCTCAGGTTGAGATCACTTCTGAAAATCCAGAATACCAAATAGAGGAAGCCTTGTTATTAAAAGGTCAACTAGGTTGGCGTGCAGCACAAATTGGCGAACAAGTGCTCAGAATTATATTTGACCAACCACAACAACTTAAAAAAATTCGTTTATGTTTTATCGAGAACCAAGAGGAACGTACACAAGAGTTTGTCTTACGTTGGTCTGCTGATAAAGGCAAAACTTTTCAAGAAATAGTGCGTCAACAATGGAACTTTAATTCTAATTCTATAGAAGAGATTGAGGATTACAGCGTGGAATTGGCAAATGTAACAACACTAGAGCTAGTTATATTACCTGGTAAAGGGTATGCATCTTTGCAGAGGTTGCGATTGGCATAGCATTAAAACTCTTAAAATACTAAAGTTAGTTACTAGAATCACTTGTTAAAAAAAATAAAGAAAACCTTTAAAATTGTTGTTCTTGTTTTGGCTGCAATACTAGTGGTTGTTGCCATTGCATATCTTTATTTTGGTTACGCGCCTAAACCTATACCGCCGCAATTATCAGTAAATATCCAACAAGCGACCATTAACATTGGTAGCTTAGAACGTAGTTACCTGTTTTATATTCCTAAGAATTTACCCTCTAATGCACCACTTGTTTTTGTCTTTCATGCTTCAATGCAAGACGGGCAAGCAATGCGGGTTTCAACAGGTTATGAGTTTGAGCGACTTGCAGAAGAAGAAAAGTTTGTAGTTATTTATCCAAATGGTTACCAACAGAATTGGAATGATTGTCGCAAAACTGCTTCATATCCTGCTCGAACAATGAATATTGATGATAAAAGTTTTGTTTCTACACTGATTGAAAAATTTACAAGTGATTATAAAATCGACTCAAAACGAGTATTTGCAACTGGTTATTCTAATGGAGGACACCTAGCTTATCGGCTAGCAATGGAAATGCCAGATAAAATTACTGCAATAGCTGCGGTTGCTGCAAGTCTTCCTACACCAAATAATAATGATTGTCAGGAATCTAAACAACCAATTCCAGTAATGATAATTAATGGTACAGCCGACCCAATAAACCCTTATAACGGAGGAAAGGTTACTTTATTTGGATTTGGTAATCGCGGCACAGTTTTGTCTTCTCTTGAGTCTGCCCAATATTTTGCAAACTTTGATAAACAAGTAACTCAACCCATCATTTCAACTCTGCCACACCAAGAAATAGCCGATTCAACAAATGTACAAAAATATGAGTATCAATCTTCTAGTCAAAATCGCCCTAAAGTAGTTCTTTATGTTGTTGAAAATGGTGGTCATGTAGTACCTCAACCAATTTATAATGCTCCGCGAATATTAGGACAAACCTCCCATAGTATTAATGCTCCTTTAGAGATTTGGAAGTTTTTTGCCCAGCAATCATCTCTTAGGTAAAAACACATAGATAATAGACACTATTAGGAATAACAAAAAGTAGGGGCGAACCTATGTGTTCGCCCTTCTTAAACATCAGACAAAGAGGGCGAACACATAGGTTCGCCCCTACTAATCGCCTGTAACTTCTTTTTTAGTTGTTACAGTATTTTGAGGTTTAACAACAGAGGTAGTGTCCTGATTGCCAATAAATGAAACTTTAGAAAATAGCTTGTTTACTAATACCCCTAGATCATCAAAAAGCGAATAAGCTACAGGAGTTATTACTAGGGTTAGAAATAAGGAAAGCGTTTGCCCTCCAATAACTATTACAGCAACAGCACGACGTTCTTCTGATCCTGGGCCTGAACCTATAGCTAGTGGTAACATTCCAGCTACTAGGGCTAGAGTAGTCATTAAAATTGGGCGCAACCTGTCTTGATTAGCTTGTAAAATGGCTGCTAAACGCTCCATTCCTTCTCTGCGCAAGTTGTTCATATGATCAATTTGCAGGATCGAGTTTTTCTTTACTACACCAAATAGCACTAGTAATCCTAAAGCAGAATATAGATTAAGAGTGTTTCCTGTATACCATAGTGAAAGCAGTGCAAATGGTACTGATAATGGTAAAGAGAGCAAAATTGTTAGTGGATGGACTAGGCTTTCAAATTGTGAAGCCAAAATCATATACATAAAAATTACTGAAAGCAGAAAAGCCCAAAGAAATTCTGTAAAAGTCCGTTCTAGTTCTTTTCCACGACCAGAAACACTAGTTGTGTATCCTGAAGGCAAGTTCATTTCTATTGCTGCTTGACGCAAGGCATCTAATCTATCAGATAGGGCAAAGCCTGGAGCAGTAGAAGCACGCAGACTTACTTGTCTTTGGCGATCTAGTCTATCGATTCGAGACGCGCTTTTTGCTGAAGTAATATGGACAAAATTATCTAATAAAATAAGCTCGCCGCTCTGATTTGAAACATAGAGTTGAGCTATTTGTTTTGAGTTATTTCGAGCACCATCAATTAAGCGAAGTTCCACATCATAATCATAATTAACAGAAACATCACGAAACTTAGAGACTTGTGGGTCACCACCAACCATAATTCGCAAGGCACTAGCTATATCACGGGTATCAACTCCTAGGTCTGCTGCACGCTCTTTGTTTATCTCAACACGTAGTTCAGGTTTATCTAATTTTATTGTCGTGTCCGCATCAACTATACCGCCTATTTCTTCTGATTTTTTTCTCAATGTTTCTGCATAAGTGGCTAAGGCTTCTAATTCTGGGCCACGGATAACAAAATCTATTTCAAAATTACCACCACCAATATTAAATGAAGGGGCATTACGTACAGAGGTTCTTAGGCTTTTATATTTCCTTAAGCGACTGCGAACTTCTCCCATTACATCTCGCTGCGAGTAGTTACCATGAAATATTTTGCTAGGATCGCCTTCTAGTAAAGCATTCCATAGTCTAGTAAAAGAAAAAGTACGTTTTTCATGAGGTTCTATTCGCACATAAGCACTACCTTGGTTAACTCCGCCAAGAAAGCCTCCTCCAGTAGTAGAAAGCAAAAATACTACTCCAGGAGTTGTTTGTATGTCTTTTTCAATCAAGAGCATTGCTTCATCCATAGCAGCAAGACTAGCTCCTTCAGGAGCATTAACGTCTACATCAAACTCTGCTTCATCAACATCTGTTGGGATATATTCTTGTTTAACAAGTCTATATAAAGGAACAGAAGAAGCAATTATTGCTAAAGCTAGGGTAAAGACTATAAGCCTATGAC
>JAHFUF010000059.1 GCA_023265235.1 Blastocatellia bacterium | reverse complement strand
GTTAAGCTCAGAGTAAGTCAACTTACTATCTTGAAAGCTAACTGCAACCTTATTAGGAGAAAAAGTAACTTGCTTTTCTATAAGTTGATGAATAAAAAGATCTTGTTTGGAAAAAGTAGAAGTATTGTTAAACTGGAAAAGTAATTGATTTCTCTCTATCTCATTCAAAATAGATAGGTTAGAAATAGGTGTATTAATATCAGAAACAATAGATTCAAGCAAAGTTTGCCAATGAGTAACCATTCTATCTATTGTGCTTGAGTCAAAAAGGTCTGTGCTATATTCAAATTTTGCTTGTATTTGTTCTTTTGAATTATTCAAAAATAGTGTTAAGTCAAATTTTGTTGTTTGGTTGTCTATTTCTACACTCTCTAATATTAAGTCTTTTAACTTAATATATGGCTCAGGAGTTTGTACTACCAGCATAACTTGAAAGAAAGGTGTTTGGCTTAAGTTTCTATTAGGCTGGAGTTCTGCAACCAATTGGTCAAAAGGTAAGTCCTGATGGGCAAAAGCAGATAAACAGTCTTTTCTAACTTGATCAAGTAATTTTTTAAAACTAGGGTTACCTAACAACTTGGTTCGTAATACCAACGTATTAAGAAAAAACCCAATTACTTTTTCTAAATCAAAATGATTACGATTAGTAATAGGAGAACCAATAGAAATATCTGTTTGATGGCTATAACGATAGAGTAAAACATTAAAAGCTGCCAAAAAGAGCATAAATAAAGTAGTATCTTCTTTATGACTTAACCTGTGTAGTTGCTTAGTTAAACTAGGGGATAAAACGAAATGTTTTTTTTGACCTTTGTAAGTGAATTTACTAGGTCTAGCTCTATCCGTTGGTAATTGTAACTGACTATTGTTTGCTAGTTTTTCTTTCCAGTATGAAAGTAGATTTTCTAGATTATCTCCTTGTAAGTATTGGTTTTGCCAGTAAGCAAAATCTACATATTGAATTGCTAGTTCTGGTAATCTAGCTTTTTCTTCCTCACAAAACCCTTGGTAAAAAACGCTTAATTCTTCTATAAAAACTCCATAAGACCATTCATCAAAAATAATATGGTGTATGTTAATAATTAAAACATGTTCTAGTTCTGCTAATTTTACTAATACAATTTTAATCAATGGAGCTTTGCTTAAATCAAAAAAATGTACAGATTCTTGACTAAGCAATATGGAAAATTCTATTTCTCTATCAACATTGCTAAGCAAAGAAAAATCTATAACAGGAAAATCTAAAACTATTGTCTCAGCAATAATTTGAACAACTTCCGTGTCAATAATATCAAAACTAGTTCTTAAGCTTTCATGTCTCTTTACTAATTCATCAAAGCTTTTTTCTAATGCATTTAGATTAAGTACTCCTGTTAGGCGAAGAACTTGAGAAATGTTATAAGCAGGATTTCCTGGCTCTAATTGGGAAAGAAACCACATTCTCCTCTGAGCAGAAGAAAGAGTTAAATGAGAGGTTCTAACAATAGGTTGTAATTTAGGAAACAAGGGTTTGGTTAACTTTATTGATTCTATTTGTTTAGCAAGTTCAGCAATAGTTAGGTTTTCAAAAAAACTTTGTACTGATATTTCTATGTCAAATATTTTTCTAACTCTTGATATTACTTGAGTTACAAGTAATGAATGCCCTCCTAAGGCAAAAAAACTATTATTAACCCCTACCCTGTTTATTTTTAAGACTTCGCACCAAACCTTGGTTAACACATCCTCTATAGGGTTACGAGGTGCAACATAATTATCTAATACTTCTAATCTATTGTGTTTACTATCAGATAAAGCCTTTCTATCTACCTTACCATTTGGAGTTAGAGGAAAACTTTCCATCACTATATAACTAGATGGAATCATATATTCTGGTAATTGTTTTTTTAAATAAGCCCTTAATTCATTTATAGTTAGAGACTTTTCTTTTTCTGATATTAAATAAGCTACTAATTGTTTATTATCTCCTTCACCTTCAACAGTTACAACAGTTTGGCTGATTGTTGGATATCGGCTTAATGCTACTTCTATTTCTCCTAGTTCAATACGAAACCCTCTTATTTTTACCTGAAAATCATTTCTACCAATAAACTCAATATTTCCATCTGCTAGATAACGAGCTAAATCTCCTGTTGAATATAGCCTCTCACCTGGTTTATTACTAAATGGGTTAGGAATAAACCTTTCTGCTGTTAATGCTGGTTGGTTATGATATCCTCTTGCTAATGCAATGCCTCCAATATACAACTCTCCTACTACTCCAATGGGCACAACATTTAAGTGTTTATCTAAAATATAGATTTGTGAACTACTAATTGGGCTACCAATTGGTATTATTTTAGACTCTGGGTTACATTGCCAATAAGTAGTTTCTATAGTTGTTTCTGTTGGGCCATATGCGTTATAGAGTTCTGCTTTAGAACGTTTAAAGAAACTTTCCTGCAACGAGTAGGATAGGGGTTCACCTCCGCTAATCACTTTTTTCAATTTGTTATGGCTAAAACTTTTTTCTTCTACCATTAAGCTTAACAATGAAGGAACTAACGTAATAAGCGTAACATCATATTTATCAATAAGTTCTAGTAAATATTTTATATCTGTTTGTTTTTTTGTTTCAGTTAGCACTAGTTTTGCCCCAGAAACTAATGGAAGACAAACCTCCCAAAAAGCAACATCAAAACTAATTGCTGCAAGTTGTAGGAAAACATCTTCTGAGGTTAAAAATAATTTTTCTCTTACCCAAATCATTAGGTTAGCAATCCCTATTTGGGTAATCATTACTGCTTTTGGCTGGCCGGTTGAACCAGAGGTATAAATTAAATAGGCTATCTCTTGAGGATAAATATTGTGTTGTGGGTTATCTTTGCTATTTAGGTTTAATACTTCTTTATCAATATAAAGTTTGTTTACTTCTAGCCAAGAAATTTTTTCTTGCAGGTTTGATTGTGTTATCAGCAAGGCTAATTTTAAGTCTTTAACAATAAATGTGAGCCTATCATTAGGATAATATAGATTTAATGGCACATAGGTAATACCCGATTTAAGACAAGCCAAAATTGCAACCACAATATCTAGACAGCTTTCCATATAAATACCAACTATTGATTGTTGGACTATGCCTAGTTCTCTAAAATGGTAGCTAAGCTGATTAGCTCTCTCATTTAACTGTTGATAAGTAAGTGATTGTGATTCAAAACTTACAGCGATAGATTCAGGAGTAAGCGCTGCTTGTTCTTCAAATAGTTGATGAACAAACACATCTTTTGGGTAATTAACATTTGTTTGATTAAATTCTAAGAGCATGTCTTTTTCCTTATCGCTTAATTAGACTAGGTGTTTCGACTAGAATGATTTTTCGCTATACTCTTCTAAATGTATGATGAATAGCTTTATTTTGGTCATTCAATATTTATGGCACTCCAAAAAGAATCGTGCTAATAATAAATTGGGTTTTTTGCAGCAATGCTGAATAGGCTAGAATAAAAATCTAATGTCTTTTAATCCTAGCCTTTTACTTTTATGGATTTTTATGAATTGTTATGAGTTATTATTTAGCTCTGCCATTTTCTTACGTAAGCTAAGAGGTCGCATATCTGTCCATACTTCTTTAATATAACCCAAGCATTCTGCTTTACTACCAGAGGTTATTCCTACATCATTCCAACCTAAAGCGTTTTCGCGGTCTGCTGGCCAAATAGAGTACTGTTCTTCATGATTCATTACCACTTTATACAAAGTGTTGTCTTCATTTTCTTCTTTACTCAAAGTAATACTCCTATAAATAAATTTAAGCTATAAAAACCAGTTACTAGCTTGTTGGTTAAATAGACTTTGTTTTAAGATTGATTAGCAACATAATAAGAGTTTTAGTGCTTAGATTATTTGCATTACTTGCATAGAATAATATTTTTACTCTGTTTTTCCAATAGCGTTATCACTTAAGTACGAAATGATTACTAAGTTTTAATATTAAAGAGCCAAATTATTCTATTTTTTTTATTTTTTCTTATATTATATAAAATTACAATCTTTGCACAGCTTCAAACCTGGAGTTTCTTGGCCAAAAGCTGATAAATTACAAACTCATAAATGATTTATCAGGATATTTAAGTTAGTTTAAAATTATGTTTAAAATTTAATACAGCTTAAGCTAGTTGATGTACTTAAAACCTGTCTTTAATAAATATTAAAAAATTTAGGCTTAAGCGTTTATACTAGGGGAACTATGAAAGACGATATTAGTAGATTTATAGGAATGGTACTAGATAATAAATATGAAATTAAACAATTATTGGGTAAAGGTGGCACAGGAAATGTCTTTAAGGGTACTCATTTATATATGCAAATCCCTGTAGCAGTAAAACTCCTACATCCTCACCTAATCACAGATGAGACTGCGGTTAAACGATTTCACCAAGAAGCCAAACTAGCAATTAGTATTAAGCATGACAATGCTGTTTCAATGATGGATTTTGGGGTAGTAAATAATGAAATATTATATTTAGTAATGGAATTTATTGATGGTATTAGCTTGGCATATTTATTAAAACAAGAAAAGGGAATGGATATTAACCGAGTTGTCAAATTTATGAAACAGGTTTGCCAAGCAGTAGATGTTGCACACAAAAAAGATATTATTCACCGTGATCTAAAACCTGGCAATATAATGATAGTTAATTGTGATCAACCAAATGAAATGGCAAAAGTAATAGATTTTTCTATTGCTAAGCTCTCTAGCGGAAAAGGTCAAGATTTAACTGGGCAAGGTATTGTAATTGGCACGCCTGAGTATGTTTCTCCAGAACAAGTAGAAGGTAGTTCAATAGATACGCGCTCAGATATTTATAGCCTAGGAGTAGTACTCTATCAAATGTTGGCTGGGGAATTACCATTTCAAGGTAAATCAGCTATGACACTCTTTATGAAACACATTCATACACCTCCACCTCCTTTAACTATTATTAGACCAGAAATACCAGCAAAACTAGAAGCAGTTGTAATGAAAGCATTATCAAAAAAAGCCGCTCAAAGGCAAAGCAACGCGCTTGAGTTGGCAGCAGAATTAGAAGCAGCTATTACTGATTTTTCATCTGAAGGAAATAGTTTTTCAAGAATGAGGACGGATAAAGAGACTAAGGAAACAGATATCCCAACTGTAATGGTTGATTCTGGGCAATCTAAAAAAGACAAAGCTAAATCTAATACAACAGGTGAAGAACCTAAACGTAATATAACAAGTGAAAAACCTCGACATTCGTCTGAAGTATTTTCACTTGCTGATGATATGACACAAGAACTTGAAACCCCAAGAGAAATTATACAAAAGAAACAAGAACTCCTAAATATACCAATAGAACCTCTTCAACAAATAACGACTAAACAACCTTCGTTAATCCCCCCTACTTTAGAAACAAGCAATCAAAAAGAACGGCTTAAAAACTTTTGGCAAAAAATATTGAACTTACTTAATGGGCTTTGGCAGAAAAAATAACAAACCACTAACCCTATACCCAAGTAAATATACGAATTTATATAATAAACATACAAAAAGTATATTAGCGCCTAGCCTAGTCCGCTTATACGCAAAAACGGTTATTGGCAATAAGTAATAAGAATGATATATTTTTGTTACTACGGAAATAAACTTATTTGCCTCAAAACTTTGGGCACTTTGATAATTAAGGCAAAACGTTAGAAACGTTTTTGCAACAGAAAATTTTCCTTTGAACGGTTTTTTATGAGTAATATTAATTATAAAATAGGCGATATAATAGATAGCAAATATCAAATAGAAAAATTAATGGGCAAAGGCGGCATGGGTAGAGTATTCCGCGTTAACCATATAACCCTAGGAAAAGTATTTGCATTAAAAGTAATAGATCTAAATGATGATACTGGTGCCTCTACACAAAATCAAATCATTCGTTTTAAGAGAGAGGCTAAAGCCCTAGCTAAAATCAACCACCCTAATATAGTGATGGTAACAGACTTTGGCGTAACAAATCAGGAAGTACCTTATATTGTAATGGAACATATTGAAGGGGTAACACTACGCCAAATGTTACAAAAAAATAAAACCCTTACACAAAAAAAAGTAGTACAAATTGCTAAGCAAATATGTGCTGGACTCCATGAAGCACACAATCAAGAAATAATTCACCGCGACCTTAAACCAGAAAATATAATGGTACAACAGTTTTCTGATGGCTCATTAATGGCTCGTGTACTGGATTTTGGTATTGCTAAGTCTAGTTGGGGAGATGAGTCTTTAAGTGGTGATTTAACAGGTGAAAATATGGCTGGAACACTTAAGTATATGTCTCCAGAACAGTTAATGAATGAAGAAGTAACTCAGCGATCAGACATATTTTCTCTATCAATAATGCTATATGAAATGCTTACAGGAATAATCCCTGCGTACTTAAAAGTAGGAGGTGTCGAGCCTCTACATTCACTACGCCCTGATATTTCTCCTAACTTTAGTGCTGTAATTCATAAAGGTCTTTCTCCAAAAGCTGAATATCGTTATGCTGATATGTTGGAACTCAAACTAATATTAGAAGAACTTGAATACGATAGTATTGTTGATTCCATAGAAAGAGCAAAAAACAGTAACCAAGTAGTAGAAAAAGCAGGTTCTTTTGCAAGCAATAACTCAAACTCCAATATATCTATCAGTAAGATTGATAAAGCTTCTACCAATAAGCTATCTACACAAAATACTCAAGAATCCCAAGAATCCCAAGATTCTCAAGATTCTCAAGATTCTCAAAGTTCTCAAGACTCCCGAGACTCCCAAAGTTCTCTTCTAGCAACAAATATTGAAATAGGGAGAGAAACAAAAGTACCTATTAAAGTTCAGCCTATAAAAAATGTAAAAAAACAAAAAATGAAATCAGTTGAAACCCCTGTAGATCCTTCTCTTCCTTCTATACTAGATTCTGATATCCCGTCGCCACGCAGCAACAAAGGATTAATTCTTCTTATACCAATAGTTATTTTTTTAGCTGTTGCCTCTACATTGATTTATCAAAAATATATACCTGTTATTCCCCCTACAGAGGTAAAAGTAAATGTTACTCTTCCACTTATGTTAGAAATTAAAGCTGACACTTTTATGATGGGTTCTGACACTGGCGATGAGTATGCCCGCCCAGTACATAAAGTAGATGTAAAAGCTTTTCAAATTAGCAGGTTTTTGATTAATAATTATCAATACAGTGAATTTGTACAGTCCACAGGATATAAAAGTCCTTCTCATTGGCAAGGCGGTGCCCCTACTACAAACATTCTAGAAAAACCTGTTACTAATATTAGTTGGTATGATGCTCAAGCTTATTGTACTTGGTTAACTAAGCAGACAGGTAAAATTTATACACTACCAGCAGAACAAGAATGGGAATATGTTGCTCGTAATAATAGCCATTATAATTTAGAAGAACTAATGGGAGATTATTTAGAATGGATGGAGACTCCACTACAGCTATATCCAGGAGCTAAAATTGATGTAGAAATACCTAGAGGAGTACGTGTTTTTCGTGGAAAAAACAATAATAGCAAAGCAGACCCAATTACTTACAGGTTTTTTCAAAGTGAGTACTATTCTTTTGCAGATCTTAGTTTTCGTATAGTCCAAAGATAATTAAGGTTTTTTATGAAAAATATCTCAAAAGCCATTTGGCAAAAAGCAAATTCTAGCCTACTCATTTTAAGCTGTTTAACAATGTTTTTTACAACAACCCAGGCTCAAAATAGCCAAAGTGATAGACTTAAATTAGAAAAAAAACCAGAAACTGATGAACAGAAATCTAGCCAACGAATGATTCTTCCCCTAGGCAATTCTTCTAGTAACCCTGCGTCTTCAATAACTATTTCTAGCCGTTTAGAAGCTTATAGTCAAAGACTTAACCTAGTTCGTTCTAGCAGTATGGAATATAGTCAGCAGCTAAAAATTCAACAAGTTGGAGAGGTATTTGCTCAACCTTTGGCCAAACTAGAAAATAAACTTGTCCCTAAAGTGGTAGAAACTCCTATAGCAAAAGCTGAAAGACTACTAAAACAAGGTGAAATTGCTCAAGCTAAACAAATTTATAACAAACTAATCGCAGAAAATAATAAAGATTATCATGCTCGTTCTGCAATGGCTTATATTCTCCTACAAGAAGGCGAAACAGAACTAGCCCTTAAAGAATATGAAGAAATCATTAAGTTTTATGATGATACTGAAACACAAGTTAATTATGGTGTAGCACTTTACCGTAGTGGAAGAATTAGTGACGCAGCCACACAATACCAAGATGCATTAAAAAATAACAAAGCCAAACTACCAATAGTGCATTTTAACCTAGCAATGTCCTATGCTCACCTAGGAGAAGGTGAAAAAGCTATAGAGCATTATCAGGCTGCGATAAAAGAAAAAAATGGTGTTTATCCTGAAGCTTCTAATAACTTGGGCTTAGTTTATGAAGCATTTGGAGACAAAAACAAAGAAGCTACAGAACAGTTCAAGGCTGCAATAGGAACTAAAGCTGCAAACACTCCTATTGCCCACTATAATTTAGCTCGTCAATATTATCGTGATAAAGAATATGAAAAAGCTATTATTGAGTTTAAAGAAGCTATTGATAAAAAATCTGATTTCCCAGAAGCCTACCTAAGCTTAGGTAATCTCTACCTTACTTATGGCGAACTAGGGCAAACCCTAGAGCGAGCCAAAGAATTTTTACAAAATGCTATAGAAAACTATGAAATAGCTATTAAACAACGTAATAATATTTACCCTTTAGCACATGAAAACCTAGCGGTTGCTTTAATTAAAGACAACCAAAGAGATGTGGCATTTACTCACTTTCGTCTAGCCTTTGAGCAGTATGGAGAACATTCTTCACAAACTTTCCACAATTTTTTAACTTCTCTAAAACCCAGTAATCAATCTTCGGGGTTTCTTATTTATAATGAGCGATCTCGCCCTGGTAATCCTGGTAATATAACTCTAAATAGAAAAGATCCTCTAATAGCACAAGCTAGTGTCACTGTAGATAATAGTAAGCCTGATTTAACCTATGAAGAACAAAACAGAATGATTTTTGAGTCAGGGTTACAAAAATATGAGGATATTGATGAGAGCTTAAAAAACCTAGCTAGTATACATCATTGTGGAGCGCAAATTTACTTAATCGCAGGTGATGCAAATGCAGCAATGGAAGAAATTGCTATCGCTGCTAAGCTATCTGAATACAAAGATCCTCAAATAATGAAGACCTTTTTATCACTATTAAACCTACTTGCTGTTAAATAGTTATAGGCAATTTATCCATTTTACTCAATAGAACATCTTGTTGAACCTCCCGCCACTTAAAAATTCTGTGAATTTTTTGAAGTGGGGGATTCTTTGATCTTCAGAGGCAGAAAGCAAATGCAAACTGTCTCCCTAACCGCTTCCTAAAAACCAGAGGCGAAAGTAGGCTCTAAGTTAGTTTCCGATCTTCTGTGCGAAGCACTCCGACGTAGTGTGACCTACGTTTCAAGACAATGAAGTCTATCTGTCGCGCTTTGTAGTTGTCACAGGCACTGAAGTAACCGCACATAGTACGAGCTTTCACTCTCGTCTTAAGGACAAGGTTCGATGTCCTTGGATACCTGCAAAACAACTTATTAGAGTTGTTTTCTATTTTCCGTTAGTTCAGTGGGTTTAGTTAATTCTCAAAGAGAATTTTAACTTATGGGTTCGACCTCCGGGCATTTCAGCCTTTCAGATTAATATGCTTTTATTAGCTGATCGAACTCACACATTTTATCTATATTTTTGTTGTTTTTCAACTATTTTTCCTTTAACACGCGATTCATCCCTCCACTTATTTTGCTAAAGCAAAATTGAAGTGGGGGCTTTCTCGCGCCGGATTGGTAAACTTCACTTAGTTGCAAAGTACAATCTATTGAAGGTAAATAAATTTGGCTATCTAGGCCAATAACCTCACTGCCTTGCCAAGTACCATCGCCCTGTTTAAGGTATTGAGTAATAGAGGGTTGGTATTGAGTAATTAACAAATATTCTCTAAAAGCAGGAATTGATTTATAAAACTCAAATTTTTGATGACGATCAAACCGCTGTGTAGTACCTGATAGCACTTCTACTAATAAAATAGGATTGATTAGCAAATCGATACCATTAACGGTTTCAAATTCTAAGCCCCCACAAGCTACACTTAAATCCGCATAACGCAAAGGTGGTGCAGTAGGTACTTTTATTGCCATATCACTATTAATTACTCTACAATTGCGGCCTTCTAGCTGATTGCCTAATCTTCTAGCAACATTTGTTGCAATAAATGCATGTTCTTTACTACCACCAGACATACAAAAAATTTCGCCATGCCAGTATTCATAACGTTCTTCAGAGTTTTTGGCTAGTGAAAAATATTCTTCTAATGTATAAAACCTTTTTTGACCTAGTGATGACACTAAGTTATTCTCCTTAACTTACTTATTACTTTATATTACAAGCAAATAAAGTTTATAAATACCTGTTACTTTATTTTCAGTACCCTTTAGTCAGACCAAGTAGGAGTTGAGAGATAATTATCTTGAGAAAGTAGCTCTTTTTTAATAACTCTATTATCAGACTTTATTATTCTCCAAGCCTTTACAGTTTTGCTATCTAAACCTTTTTCTACTATTTCTTCTTTAGTCAACAATGAATCAACCGTTTTTATTAGAGTGCTCTTTGTTACTTTAGGTGGTGAGACTATTACTTCAACAGAAAACGACGCTGGCTCTGAAGCATACAACCAGCCACTTGCTTTTTCCGGCATTATTTCTAACACCAATAATAGCGAGTAGTTATGAGGATTTTGGAAACTAATATCTTTCCGGGGATAAGTAACCGTAGCGTCCTGACCTAATGGAATATACCGATTCTCACCATAAGCATCTATACTATGTGGATGTCTTTCCAAAATTTTACAACCGCCTAAAAGGGCAACATTATAAAGTAAGCCTGATAATTGACAGATTCCGCCTCCAACAGTCATTACCACTTTATGATTAATAAAAGTTGATGCTTCTAAAAAACCTTTTTCTTTGTTTGGCTCACCTACTAGTTGCCAGAAAGAAAACACCTCTTTTGGTCTTATAATCAAGCCTTGCATCTTAGACAATATTAAATCTAAGTTATGTAACTTATTCTTAAAAACATGATGCTGGCTAGGAGGATTAATAATAGGGCAAGAGTAGTAGGAAATCTGGAAAGGAAAAGTGTTATTAGCTGTGCTTTTATCATCAAGAGAAACCTGTTCTTTTGCATAATTTCCCACTAGAAATGGTATAAGAGGGTTATATATTTTTCTTTTTAACAATCGAAAAACTCGCCCTGGTAAATTTCGATTAAGCTGTTTTAATAGATGATTCATTGCCTAAAACCTTTAAGTGTAGCTTAAACAACAAAGCTTCAAATTCTGTGAAAAAATCACAAGCTCTAGAAACTTCTTTTCTGTCATCGTTACTAATTGCTAAATGTTGCATTGCTTTATCTACCATAGTTAAAGCAATAGCCCCTTGAGAGGATTTGCAAGTTTGTATCAACATAGCTTCTATTATTACAGCGCTGGTAAAACTCTTATTATCCTTCCAAAGCTTATTAGCAAAGAGTTCTCCCCTTAATTCATCAATAGCATTAGTGGTATAGAGTTGTAGGCGAAAATCTCCTATTTTTTCCCATAATTTCCACTGACCACAACATTGTATAGAAAAAGGCATAAAAGCTTGAGTAGGTTGATTATAAGTATCTAAGTAAAGATGTGAGACAAATTCCATAATACCTACTTCTAAATCTGAATTACAATATTGATAAGAATTTTGTGGAGTAATTTTTTCCAAATAACCTTCAAATCTAGGTTTATCTTCTAAAAATCGTTGATAGTCAAAAGAAGTTTTTTCTATTTCAGAAAAGTTTCCATTAAAGAAAAATCTTAATCCTAGATCGGTAATATTTCTTGCCTTAAAGGCTGAATGAGCATAAAGCCGGTGTAGGGTGGGCGGTTTTCTATCAATCTGAGGAAACAAAGATGCTATTGCGAGTGGATTTGTACTTTCTTCTTTACTAAGAGAAAGTAGTTTTATTGCTAGTTCAACATGAGTAACACTATCCATATTAACTCCTAAACCTTGAAATATAGTTAATTTTTATTATCTATATCTAGAGTGTGTCACGCAAATATTTATTGAAAATTAAGGACTTAGCGCATTAGTAAAGCGTTTTTTTAGTTTTAATGGTAAAAAACAATTGATTCTAACTAGTATACTTCCTAGTAAATAGATGAAAAGGCAAAAATATTTTAATAATAAAGGTGTGGGTACAAAACTATATTTTCTATGAATGTGGGTATGAATGTGGGTATAGACTAAAAAGGCCACCATTTAGGTGGCTGTAACTTATTGATTCTATTGATGGAGCTAAGCGGGATCGAACCGCTGACCTCTTGAATGCCATTCAAGCGCTCTCCCAGCTGAGCTATAGCCCCAATTGCTAAAAAACTTATTAGTTACTAATCTGGTTGACACGGAAAATTTACTAACTACTTGGTAACTACTTGGAAGCGACTACTTATACACCTTTTCAAAAACAAATGGCAAGAAAATTTTCCGGTTTTGTGCATCGGTTCAAGGAAAAATAAAAAAAGAAAAAGGAATAATATAGTACTATAAAAGGTTAAACCCTGACCTAACTAAAGCCTTAATAATCGCTCTCTTAAAAACCTGGATTGTAAGCGACTAACTTTAATCTGCTGATTATTACTAAGCGTCACCATATAGGTACCACCAGGCATTTGATTAATACGAGTAATCATATCAATATTTACTATCGAACCACGCCCTAAACGAACAAATTTATCTGGTTCAAGCCTTAACTCTAAGTCTTTAAGACGATGG
>JAHFUF010000598.1 GCA_023265235.1 Blastocatellia bacterium | reverse complement strand
AAGAAACTATTAGTGTAGGAAAAATTTCTGGCGCAGTTGGGACATTTGCTCATCTTGATCCAGAGGTAGAAGAAAGGGTTTGTTCCCTCTTAGGCTTAAAAGCTGCACCAATTTCTACTCAAATAATTCAGCGTGATAGATACGCAGAAGTGCTTTCTACCCTAGCTATTACCACTTCTAGCTTAGAGAAAATTGCTTTAGAAGTTCGTCACTTGCAACGTACTGAAGTTCGAGAAGCCCAAGAGCATTTTGGTACTGGTCAAAAAGGCTCTTCAGCAATGCCACATAAACGCAATCCTATTGTTTCTGAACAAATTTGTGGTCTTGCACGGTTAGTAAGAGCTAATGCTCAAGCAGCATTTGAAAACATAGCACTTTGGCACCAAAGAGATATTTCTCATTCTTCTGTAGAAAGAATTATTTTGGCTGATAGTTATATTTTGGCTCATTATCTCTTAGAACGTACCAATAAACTAATTAACAAACTAATTGTTTATCCTGAGCAAATGAAAAAAAACCTAGAGTTAATGCATGGTGTAATTTTCTCTGGGCAACTACTGCTTGAACTTGCTAAACGAGGTGTCACTAGGGAAGATGCTTACCAAATAGTGCAACGAAATGCTATGCGAGTTTGGGAAGAACAAGTAAATTTCAAAGACCTAATATTAACAGACACAGAAATTAACAAACTGATGACATCAAAAGAAATAGAAGCAGTTTTTGACTTAAAAGTTCAACTGCGTAATATTGAAAAAATATTTAATCGTGTCTTTGTAAAATAAATTTAATGTAGGGGCAGACCTATATGCCCTTCTTACTAGGAGGTTTTGATTTCTATATGAAAGCAAAAATATATGTCACATTAAAACCCTGTGTTCTTGATCCTCAAGGAAAAGCAATTCATCAAGCAATAAAAACTATAGGCTATCCTTCGGTTGCTGATATACGCCAAGGAAAATATTTTGAACTCTCGATAAAAGAGGGACTTTCTCAAGAAGATGCTCATCAAGAAATACAACACCTTGCCCATTCTGTATTAGCTAATCCAGTTATTGAAGACTACAAAATAGAAATAGAAAAATAATTTCAATTAAACTTCTTAATATCGCCCCAAGATATTTGACAATAGCTCAGTGCTTTAGCACTAGGAATTGGAATAGGAGAAAAATTAAATGAAATTTGGCGTAGTAATTTTCCCTGGGTCTAATTGTGATCATGATACCTATCATGTTATTAGCAAAGTAGTAGGACAACCAGTCCAGTTTATTTGGCATAAATCAATTTCACTTGATGATTGCGATGTAGTTATTCTACCAGGTGGGTTTTCTTATGGTGATTATCTACGCTGTGGAGCTTTGGCTAGTCTTTCGCCAATTATGCAAACAATAAAAGATTTTGCTAGCCGTGGAGGATTAATACTAGGTATCTGTAATGGCTTTCAAATCCTATGTGAATCAGGATTATTGCCAGGCACTTTACTACGTAATCAAACCTTAAAATTTATTTGTGATTATACTCAAATAAGAGTAGAAAATAATTCTGGAGCGTTTGCTAATTCTTATAAAGCTGGGCAACTATTGAACTTACCTATTGCACATGGAGAAGGTAATTATTTTTGCAGCCCCGAAGATTTAGATGTGTTAAAAAAAGAAAACTGCATTTTATTCCGCTACTGTAATGAAAAAGGTGAGATAGTGGAGAGTGCTAACCCTAATGGTTCACTAGAAAATATTGCAGGGATTACTAATAAAGAAAAAAATATCTTAGGAATGATGCCTCATCCTGAGCGAGCATCTGAAGAGATTTTAGGTAGTGCTGATGGTCGAGCTATTTTTCATTCCTTAAATATTCATATGGCAGCAGTAGAGAAAAACCGCCGGTGAGGATTTTCAAGTATTTTTCGAGTACTTTTTTGGTACTTTCTTTGAACTCTTTCTTATTTTTTCCCTGCTAATAATTTCATCTTGTTTGCATTAGATTCAATTTCCTGTAAGTTTTGCTCTGTTTGGTCAATTTGACTAGCATCAACACTACCAATAGTTTGTGCTTTGTTCACTTGTGAAACCAAATCATTAAGCCTATCAGCTAACTGACGAAGTTGCCCCATTTTTTCATCATTTGATATAGGGATTTCCAAAAGGTTATCTGAATCTTTTTTTCCTTTTAATTCTAGGTTTCTTCTTAAATCTTTAGATACTTTTGCTAGTTTATTTGCTAAATTAATTGTATCTTTTAAGCCTTTTTCATCTAATGCCCTAGTCAAACAAAAAAGCTTTTCATTATTTTCTTTTAGTTGTTTTAGACTACGCAAAATTTCTTCTCGCCTAATATGATCAGCAGTTTCTTTAGTATCTTCAAAATCACGTAATTGATCTAGCATATGTAACGCGGCTTCGCGATTATTTAGATCATCTGTGCGTTGTCTCATCCGTTCTCGTTCTGCATTTCGCTCACTGTCTTTAATTTTAGGCTTATCACCTTGAGCATAAGAAAAACTTGTTATTAAACAAATAGCCAAAATGACCCAAAATCCTTTGTAGATTTTCATAATGCCTCCTAAAACTTAAAACAAAATTATATTTTAAAAGTATCGAAGGTTGTCTAGTCTTTATTTTTAGCGACTTCTTTAGCACTAGTAGCATGAGTTTCTAATGCAGTTAAATGCCTAGCCAAAACTTTAAGCTTTATTTCACTAGCATTTTTTGTAGCTTGTGAAATATTAATTTGCTCAATTAATTCATTGATATTTCGAGCAATTTTCATCATCTGCTCATTCCGGGGTTCTGTAAGAGCAAATTCTAGTGGGTTGATTTTAACCTTAAAGTCTTCTAACTCTAAATCTTCTCGTAGTTTCTTAGAACATTTAGCTACCTTGTCTGCAAGTTTACCAAGCTCTTTCATTTCCCCTTTATCAGCCATAGTTTGGTACTCTTGATTAAAAAGCTGTAAAAAAGATAAGGTTGCTTGGTTAAGCTCTGTTAGCTCTTTTCTTAGTCGCATTTGATGTTCCATTACTGGGTTGGATTCTTTATATGGGTTATTACCCATCATTTCTAGTGATCGCAGTTCCCTACGTTGTTCTGCAAGACTTCTTTCGGCATCACTACGACTAGGAGTACTCGTAGGACTACCCCCTCTTGGACGTTGCTGTGCATAGGTTTGTAAAACTAAGCTAAACAGTACCAGAATAGATAAGACAAGATATTTACTTCTCATAGTTATCTCCTATTTTTGGTGGGTAATGATTGTGTGGTAGGGATATTTTGGCACTCTTGAGACTAATATGCAATGGGGTAAATTACAAAAAAATAACCCAGCAAAATGGCTGGGTTATTTTAGTAAAAATTAGCTAGTAAAGACTAGAATGTTAATTTCAATCCAAACTGAACAGTACGGCGATTAGCATCTTTGAAACTAAGATCACCAAACCCAGCACCAGCATCATCAATAAATACATCTGGTGTTGCAAGGTTGGGATGATTAAAGACATTAAAGAACTCTGCACGGAATTGTAGGTTCATTCTTTCACGAATCTTAGTATTCTTAAATATAGCAAAATTTGCTAAGAATGTTTCATCGCCTTGTGCAGCATTCCGGCTAACATTGCCATAAGGGTTGCCAAATAGTTTGGCAGTAAATCCTGTATTAGCAATATAACGTACTTGATCTAAAGTAACAGGTACTGGTGGAGAATTTGGAGAACCATTAAAGGAATTAAGTAAATAGAAACCTGTTGGGGATGGAGTATCTGTAAATCCAAACACATTGATAGCAGTGTCGCTATCAATAGCTACTGAGCTAGCAGGAGCGTTTGGATTACCTGCAAATGGACGTAAGAATTCAACACCACCATTAAAAGCTGCAAACTGTGGATCAGTATA
>JAHFUF010000597.1 GCA_023265235.1 Blastocatellia bacterium | reverse complement strand
AAGAGAGATAAAAAAAGTTTGAGAATTTTTCTAAAATTTTGCAGAACTTAAAAAATATTAGTCAAAGTAATTTTACCAAAGTACTTAACTATCAGGCTGGTTTTGCAAAAATTGCTGATAATTTATTAGTTTTAGTGTCAATCAAACAAATTTGTGATATAAAAGCAAGCTAGTATTAACTACTTGCTTTACCTTTCCTATTTGCTTAAGGAGCATTTCATTATATGAGTCAATCGAATCCATTAACTATTCTCTGCTTAGCCAGTTATGAAAAAGGTGCAGAGTTTATGCGCGAGTGTAAACGGCAAGGTTGCCGAGTCTTTTTAGTAACTTCACAAAGTATTGCTAATGCTGATTGGCCAAGAGAGAGTCTAGAGGATGTTTTTCTCATTCCAGACACAGAAAAAAAATGGAATCGTAACGATGTTATTTATGGTATTAGCTATTTGGCTAGAAAACAAAGAATTGATCGAATTGTTGCTCTAGATGATTTTGATGTAGAAACTGCCGCTGCTTTACGTGAACACCTACGTGTACCAGGAATGGGTGATACTACTGCTCGTTACTTTAGAGATAAACTTGCAATGCGCGTTCAAGCAAAAGATGCAGGCATTGCTGTCCCTGACTTTGCCCATGTGCTTAACTACGATAGCCTACGAGAATTTATGCAGCGTGTACCGCCTCCTTGGTTGATTAAACCACGATTTGAAGCTTCAGCTACAGGTATAAAGAAAATAAATGCAGCGCCTGAACTGTGGCCAGTAATAGACAAACTAGGTGATCAACAATCTTTTTATGTACTAGAAAAATATGTACCAGGAGATATATATCACGTAGATTCAATAGTTTCAGAGCGTAAAATTGTTTTTGCCTTGGCTAATCAATATGGATATCCTCCAATGGATGTAGCACATCAAGGAGGTATTTTTACCACTCGTACAATGATTAGAGGATCTGAAGATGAGCAAGCTCTACAGGCGATTAATGAGCAAGTATTAAAAGCAATGGGGTTAGTGCGAGGAGTATCACACACAGAGTTTATTAAAGGCAAAGAAGATGGAAAACTTTATTTTCTAGAAACCTCTGCTCGTGTTGGTGGGGCTAATATTGTTGAATTAAATGAAGCTGCTAGTGGAATTAACCTTTGGGCAGAATGGGCAAAAATTGAAATCTTACGCGGTGAAACTCCTTATGAATTACCTAAAATTAATAATGATTACGCAGGGTTAATCGTTTCTCTAGCACGTCAAGAATATCCTGATACTTCTGCTTACCAAGAGCCAGAAATATTCTGGAGAATGAAAAAACGCCATCATGTAGGCTTAGTAGTAAGGTCTTCTAGTTCAGAACGAATAAAAGAGCTACTAGATAGCTATACTCAAAATTTCTATCAGGATTTTTTTGCTACTCAACCTCTACCTGAGAAACCTAATTCATAATTTTTTAATCTAGGAAAGTATTTAACTTACTTTCCTAGAAGAACCAAAAATTTATGCTTACAGCAGATGAGATAATTAATCTTTTAGAGCTTAAGCCTTTAGTTCCAGAGGGAGGTTTTTTTCGTAGAACCTATTGCTCAAAACTAATGCTTACTCCACAATTTTTACCTAGCTTATATCAAGGTAATAGACCTTTAGCTACAGCAATATATTATTTTCTTACACCAAATACTTTTTCTGCTATACATAAACTTCCTAGTGATGAAGGTTTCCATTTTTATTTAGGCGACACAGTGGAAATGCTACATTTATATCCTGATGGTACAGGGCAAATTGTTAAAATTGGTAATGATTTAGCTTTAGGTCTTTACCCTCAGGTTTTAGCCCCAGCAGGTTGTTGGCAGGGTTTAAGGCTTGTCTCTGGTGGATCTTACGCCCTACTAGGAACAACTATGTCACCAGGCTATGATGATAGTGACTATGTTGAAGGAAAAAGAGAGGATTTGATTATTAAGTATCCTCAGTTTAGCCAGTTGATTACAAAACTTACTCGATCTTAAGTTAAAAATTTAAGCTAGGAAAATTTTTATGAAATTAATATTTTTACTTTTAATGTTTACCTTACCAGCTTTACTAATGGCACAAACTAAACAACCTCAACAACTAAAGCCTCCTAAAGGGGTACTATTAGAAGATTTAACTTGGCAAGAAGCTGAGAAATTACTTAATGATAAAACAATTGTGGTAATTCCAGTAGGTGCAGCAGCTAAAGAACATGGGCCACATCTAAAGCTAAAAAATGATTTTCTTATTGCAGAATACTTAAAAAACCGTGTATTAATAGATTCAAACGTAGTAATCGCGCCTACAGTAAACTATAGTTTTTACCCTGCATTTTTAGAATACCCTGGCTCAACTTCACTTAGGCTAGAAACCGCAAGAGATTTGATTGTTGATATTTGTCATAACTTTTCTACTCATGGAGTAAGACGTTTTTATATTATAAACACAGGGGTTTCTACTCGTAAGCCATTAAAAGCTGCTGCAGAACAGTTAATTTCTGAAGGGGTTTTGCTGGAATATACAGACATTATTAAAATTGCAGAACCTGTTGAAAAACAACTAAAAAAACAAGAAGGCGGCACACATGCTGATGAAATTGAGACTTCAATAATGCGCTATATTGCTCCAGAATCAGTAGATATGAGTAAAGCTATAAAAGACTACACTCCAGATAAAGGCCCATTAACACGTAATCCTAATAACCCACAAGGAACTTATTCTGCTACAGGGATTTGGGGCGACCCTACTTTAGCTACTAAGGAAAAAGGAGAAAAACTGGTAGAAGCTATTGTCAGTGGTATTTTACGGGATATAGAAGCTTTGCGTAGTCGAGATTTACCAAAAGGACATCCTATTGAAGAGAAATCAGACAAATAGATTTATTACCAATATTCACTATCAAAAGCTTGGCGGGTGTATTCTTCAATTCGTCGCATTGTTCCAGGAGTGATATTACTAGGTAGCTTACTAAGAGGAAAGAATCCTACTTCAGTAATTTCTAGTTTGTGTAGATGACTGTTTAGTGCCGAGTTTTCCACTGTTTCAAAATCATCAATGCAAAAAAGCGCGATATGATCATTGCGGTTTACATTAATATTTGAATAAATCGCGCTCAGGCGAGCTTTTTTTACTTTTAGCCCACATTCTTCAGACACTTCACGACACATTGCTGTATAAATTGTTTCACCACGATCAACTTTACCTCCTGGTAAGTACCAGCCTGTGGTGTAAGTGTGTTTTACTAGCATGATTTGTTCTTGATCAACAATTAATGCTCTTACTCCTAAAATGGTAGGCTCAAAAGCCTTCCAATAGGCTTGCCTAGCACGATAAAAAGTTTGTAGTACTCTAGTAGCCACGCCCATAATAATTAACCCTTAGAAATACATCTAGACAAAATACGTACTTGCAAAGTGTAGGGAGGATTACATTCCCTACACTCTCTACAGGACAAAATTAGAAACTGAATTTTAAGTTACTAGAAAAATAACGTGGATTAGAAAATTGCAATGGAGTAAATTCACTTTCTTTAGAAACAGCAAAAACACGATTAGTAAGATTTTCTATGTTAAATTGTACGCTAACCTTACTTTTATCACGTTTTATTAAGTCGATACCAGCGTAAAAGTTAGCTACTAAATGTTCTTCTAGTCGCCTTCCTGATACTTGAGGAGTACCACTTCCATACTCAAAAGATAAATTAGCCCAAAATCCGCTATGATGCTCTCGCCACATTAAACCAGCTGTACCAGTATGAATTTGATCAAAAATTGCTGGCATTCGGTTATTTGAAGTCGTAGCACTACTAAAAACAGGACTAGGATTAGGATTAGGATTAGGATTAGGATTTGACCCTAGTTTAGAGTGTTTCCTTTCTTCTAATCCTTCCAA
>JAHFUF010000058.1 GCA_023265235.1 Blastocatellia bacterium | reverse complement strand
GATCCCAGTCTGCATATTTACTTAACTCTTTACTACAGTCTTCTATAACTTTTCTAAATATTTCTTCTTTCTCCATCAACTCTTGAGCCATTGCCCACCATTGTGGCCCCTGTCCGCTAAAGACAAACACTATATTATTATTTTTTATCTTTCTACTTTTCTTACTTCTATCTTGTTTTAATTCTTGTTTCTTTTCCCATTCTTTTAGTTGTTGGAGTAACTCAGCTTTGTTTTTTCCTACTACTGCTAGTCTTTCATTATGGTGACTTCTTCTTACTGCCGCACTATAGCAAATTTCTTCTGCTCTGTTTTCTGTTTCTGCCAAATATTTTTCATATTTATCTACTACTGCTGCAAGTGCTTTTTCTGTTCTTCCTGACAATGTTAATAAATGATATTCCTTACTACGAGGGAATTGTTTGTCTATTTTATTTGGAGCTTGTTGAAGTATGACATGAGCGTTACTACCACCAAACCCAAAGGAACTAACCCCAGCTAAATGAGGATGTTCGGTTTGTGGCCAATCAGTTAATTTAGTTTGTACTTTGATAGGAAGGTTTTCAAAATCTATATAAGGATTAGGGTTTTCAAAGTGTAGGCTAGGAAATATCTGAGAGTGTTTTAGGGATAAAGCCACCTTAATCAACCCTGCAATTCCTGCTGCGGCTTCTAAATGTCCAATATTGGTTTTTACTGAACCAATCAAACATTTATTACCATTAGGTCTATCAATTGCGACTACTGAAGCCAGAGCTTTAGCTTCAATAGGATCGCCTAGCGAAGTGCCTGTGCCATGAGCTTCAATATACTCAACTTGACCAGGAGAAACCCCTGCTGAGCTGTAAGCTTCTCTTAGTAAATGTTCTTGAGCTTGTTGACTAGGCGCAGTTAATCCATTAGAAGAACCATTATGATTTGTTGCACTACCAATTATTACTGAATATATTGAATCACCATCAGCAATGGCTCTAGATAAAGGTTTTAGTACTACTACTCCTGCGCCTTCACCTCCAGCATAACCATTAGCAGAACTATCAAAGGTTTTACAACGTCCATCTGGAGATAAAAATCCGCTTTGAGTAAGACTAGCAGTAAGTTTGGGATCTAAAACTAAGTTTGTTCCACCAGCTAAAGCCATTCTAGCTTCCCCACGCCAAATGCTTTGACAAGCTAAATGCACAGCAATTAGAGAGGAAGAACAAGCAGTATCAATTACAAGGCTAGGCCCTTGAAAATTAAATAGGTAGGACAGTCTGTTAGCTACACCACTAAATGCACTGCCAGTAGGGGCATGCTGGTTACTATAAAAATGTTCTAGTTGTAGCCTTCCATAGTCTGATGTACTAATACCAACAAAAACACCTGTTTTTGATCCAGATAGTTGTTCTGTCACTTGACCAGCATCCTCAAGAGCTTCCCAAGCTATTTCTAATAGAATTCTTTGTTGTGGATCCATTGCAGCTGCTTCACGAGGAGAAATACTAAAGAATGCTGGATCAAATTTGTCAATATCTTTAATAAAACCACCCCAACGAGTGTTAATTTTGCCAGGGACAGATGAATCCGCTTGGTAAAATTCACTTACTTCCCAACGCTCACTAGGGATTTCTGAAATAGCATCAATACCATTTTTTAATAGCTCCAAAAACTGCTTAAGGGTTTTTGCTTCTGGAAAGCGGCAGCTCATACCAATAATAGCTATAGGTTCTCTAGACTGTATTGCTATGCTAGGTTCAGTATTAATTGTTGGTTGTTCACCTGCTAGATGAAAAGCCAAAGATTCAATATTAGGGTATTCATAAATAATTGTTGGTGAAATAGTTTGGTTTAACCACCTTGCTAGTTCTCCAGAAAGATTAATAGCTTCAACAGATTTTAACCCATAGTAGTTAAATGGTTGTTTAATATCTATTTGTTCTGATTCAATACCTAGACGTTCACTTAATTGATTAATTAACCATTGTTTTATAGCATTAAATTCAACTGTAGGTTTAACAGATTTTTCTACAGATTTTTCAACAAGTTTACTTTTTACAAAAGCTCCTTCTATTGGCCAATCATAACCTTCCACTAGTTCTAGTTTCTTTTTTAGGAAGTTTTGTTTGCTAGCCTGACGCTGGATTTTTCCACTAGAAGTTTTTGAAATACTACCAAATTGTATAAATACTATTGAGTGTAAGCCTAAGTCATGCTCTTGGTTAATAGCTTGGCTAATAGAGGCTATAATTTCTGTAAAGTTAATTATTGGAGCAGATAAGTCTGATAAGCTTGATGAACCTGTTGATCCTGATAAGTCACTAGGTTTTTTGCTATTTTTAATATTAATTTCAGCTACAACAACCAAAGCTTCTTTTTCATTTACATCAATAGAAAAAGCGGCCAGACATCCAGGGCGAATTAGAGGACAAGCTTTTTCTACACTTAATTCAATATCTTGTGGATAAATATTACGACCATCAATAATAATTAAATCTTTTAGGCGACCAGTAATAAATAGCTCATCATCTTTAATAAAACCTAAATCACCAGTACGTAAAAATGGGCCTTCTCCACCAGAAGTATAGGCTTGATAGCTTTCTTTTGTAGCTTCAGGACGGTTCCAATATCCTTTAGGTACTGCTGGGCCTAAGATCCAAAATTCCCCAATTTCATTCTTAGCACATCGATTAAAAGTATGAGGGTTAACTACTATTACTTTTTTACCATAATCCTTAGATACTTTTCCACAGCCTACCAAAGTTCGGCTATTTTTTTGTCCTTCAACTACTTCCACTATTTTATCTTGAGCAAGTGCATCGGCGTCTACATAAGCAAATTGTGCCAAGTCATAAGGCATTGTACCAGAGGTCTTTAATACAACTTCTGCTAGTCCATATCCTGGGCAAAAAGTAAGCCACTTAAAACCACAATCCTTAAAAGTTTCATAAAACTCTACCATGGTTTCTTTGCGGTTAGGCTCAGCCGCGTTAAGTACAGATTTCCAAGAACTTAAGTCTAAGCTTTCTCTTTCTGTTGCTGTACTTTTACGTATACAAAGGTCAAACGCAAAATTTGGTGCAGAACTAAAGGTTGCTTTATAACGTGAGATTGCTTCTAGCCAACGCATAGGTCTTTGTAAAAAATCAATTGGTGAGAGTAGTACAGAATGTAACCCAACTAAAACAGGTTCTATTACTCCATCCATTAATCCTAAGTCATGGAAAGTAGGCAACCACGTTACGCTAGTAGATTCTTCTGTCATTAGCCATGTACTACTATAATCCTGGACATCTATTATCATGTTTTTATGGCTAATCATTACCCCTTTAGGTGAGGCTGTAGAGCCAGAAGTGTATTGAAGAAATGCTAAATCCTCTCCATTAATATTAGGAGCTTGCCATTCTAGTGCTAATTCATTAGGGATTGTGTCTGTTGCTACCCAATGTAAATTGCGTAAGCTAGGTGTTTTTTCAAAAAGCTTTTCCGCCATTTTTGCTATTTGAGAAGTCGTTAATACTACTAGCGGTTGAGCATCATCAATAATTGAAAGCAGTCTAGGCAAAGTACGGTTAAGTCTTACTGGATCAGGAGGATAAGCTGGCACAGCAATAGCACCTGCGTATAAAGAGCCAAAAAAGGCTTTTACAAACTCTAGTCCTTGTGGATAGAGCATTAAAGCTCGTTCTGACCTGATTTTGTATTGTTGTAAATAGACTGCAATAGCTTTTGCTCGGTGTTGAAGCTGTTTATAGGTTAGGGTTTCTTCTTCCTGTTCCCCTTTAGCTAAAAAAGTATAGCCTTTTTTGTCTGGGGTTTTAGCTGCACGCCATTCTAACAAATCAATAAGTGTAACTATATGGTGGGGAATTAGTCTCTTCATGATAATTATTTACCTAGCATAATGGGAGTTTTTAACAAAAATTAGATTACAATAAATTTATAGTAATTGTAATGCTATTTTTTTGCACCTGTTACATTAACTGTATAAAAGTTGTTCAAAGAACAAAATAGTTTTTGAGTATTGTTTGAGTATTGTTTTAGCCACTCAAAAAATATTAAACCTGGGAAAGTAGGCATCTTACTCGTAACTTTACTTATACAAAGAAGTACGGGCAAGGTGTTTGCTTTCCCAGGTTTTTTAATTGCTAAAAGCATACCTTAAACTGAAAAATAAATAACAAAAAAGTAGACAAAGCTAAAAGCTTTGTCTAAATCTAAGGCTTTCTAAGCTGTAGCATCAATTTTTAATCGATAAAAATAGTGATTTGCTCGCCAACAGAGCTTTTTAATCGATGAAAAGCTTTTGTACTTATAAAAGTTTTTTTGAAATAATTTCTAAAAAACTATCCTGATTATCTTTTACCCAAGAATAATGATTACCTATCCAAGTATTAAATGTAAAATCACTAGAATATTTTACCCATTGTTGCATTCCATAAAGTGGGACAAATCGATCGGATTTAGCAAAGGTTGCTGTGATAGGAATGTCTATGTTAGGAGTATTAGTATAGGTGTAATTGCTTACGGCTTGAAAATCTGCCCTAATCAAATTAAGCCTAGAATTACAACTATCTTTTAGGTTAATAGGAAAATCTAAATAGGCTAAAGTATTAATTAACCTAGCTTTAGGCAAAACATAGACAGGAGGAAAATAATAAAGATGTGGTGCTACTGCTCCAGAAACAAATAAATGTTTAGCCGTCCTACCATAGGACTGATAAAGTTTTTTGTTTAATTCAAACATTATTATTGCTCCTAGGTCATGACCAAAAAAGACAAAAGGCTGATCCAGGTAATTTGCAAAGACAGGCAACAAGTCTTCTACCATTGCCTCTACACTCACTAGCAAAGGCTCTTTACTACGCAGTCCATGCCCTGGTAGCTCTACTGAATAGACATCTAGATTGGGTAGATTATCTGGCCAATGTGCAAAAATATTAGCTTCACCACCAGCATAAGGAAAACAAAATAACCTCATCATTGCTTGGCGATTAGGTGTTAGAGAGATCAAAGCATTATTAGGAGTTTGTACTTTTGGTTGTTGGAAACTATTTATTTCACCTACGTTTGGTTTACTAAGAACAATAGATTCTTTTGCTACAAAAGCTTCTGTTATTGGTTCTGTTAATGGACTTGTTAGTTCAAAAAAGTTTGCTAGCTCCTGAGATATTTGCTCTAGGATTGCTGGTAGCTCATTTTCTAGAAAATAATGTCCACCAGAATAAATAATTGCAGAAAAATTACTGTCGCTATGTTCTCGCCAAGCATTGATTACATTTGGTGGAGCAAAAACATCTTCCCAAGCACCAAAAGCCGTAATTGGCCGACCTAAAGAATGCTCAGAGGCATATCTGTAGTTAGCAGCCATTTCAAAATCACTTCTTAAACAAGGTAAAAGGATTTCTTGTAGGCTAGTGTCTTGGAGTAAAGCTTCTGTGCTAGAAAAGTTAATAAATTTTAAGGTTTCCAAAAAACCTGAGTCTGGTAATGTATAAGCTTGTGTAGCCATATAAAGTGGCGGTGCAGCCGCAGCAGAAGGAAATAACTGTACAGGTAGTTTTTTGTAATGATGTCGTATGCTTTTTGCTACTTCAAACATAATAATTGCGCCAACACAATGTCCAAACATAGCAAATGGCTTATCCAAATAGGGAGCTAAGGCATTAGTTACTGCTGTAACTACTTCTGGAAGCGAAGTTAACAGATTTTCTCCTAGTCTAGCCCCGCGACCAGGTAATTGTATGGCGCAAACCTCTATCTCTTGGCTTAATTTGCTTGGCCAAGAATGAAAGATCGTGGCACTACCACCAGCATAAGCAAAACAAAACAAACGAACCTTTGCATTTGGATTAGGAACAGGGAATACTAGCCAAGGGTCGCTAGGATAATTACTAGCACTAGATAGATGTGACTTTGCTAATAATGGTTCTACAGGCTGTTGCTTAACCGTTTCTCCCTGGGTTGATTGAGCAACAATATGATTTTCAATAATTTCAATAGTCTCATTAGCTTCTATAGTTTCTATAGGTAGTTTAGTTTTTACTTCTTCTGTTAACCATTTAATACTTGCTTGTTGAAACAAGGTTTTAATTGATAGGGTGATGTTTAGGTCACGCTCTATTCTATTTTTTAATTCTACTGCCATTAAAGAATCTAACCCCAAGTCATAAAGCAGTGTGTCATAGGTGATATTTGCTATTCCTATAATTTCTGTTACTACCTTTGAAATATATTCTTGCACTTGTTCTTGGTTATAAGCAGCAATGTCCAAAGTTGATGAAGCTAAGTTAGGCTTGTTTGGGTTAGTTTTTTTATTTTTAACTAGATCCTCAAACATAGGGATTTCTGCAACCATAGGAAGGGTTTTGACCAAAATATCCCAATTAATCGGTATTACTCCTATTTCTACAACCCCTGTATGAAGACTTTGGTAAATTAGGTTTCTTAGTATCGAAACCCCTTGATGGGGTTTAATAGTGCCTAAACCCATTTGTCCTAGGCGTAAGTCTTCACCACTATTTTTGACCATACCTACTTCAGCCCAAAACCCCCAATTAATGCTAAGTGCTGGTAAATCTTGGCTATGTCGATAGCGGGCTAAAGCGTCTAGAAAAGCGTTTGCTGCGGCATAATTAGCTTGTCCAGGTGAACCTAACATTGATGTTGCTGAAGAAAATAAAACAAAAAAGTCTAACTCTTTATCTTGGGTAAAAGTATGTAAGTTCCAACTCCCATTTAACTTAGGAAGCATTACCTTTTTAAATCGCTCTCTATCTAAATTTAGTAAAGTGCTATCGTCTAAAACTCCTGCACAGTGAATAACTCCTTTTAATGGTGGCAAATGCTCTAATTCCTGTGATAGACGAGCCATTTCTTGAGGCTCGGAAATATCTAAAGCACAAACTTTTACTATAGCTTTAATTTTATTGATTTGCTCTTGAGTTTTTGGATTAGCTCCACTACGAGAAATTAATAATAAATACTTAGCTCCTTGTCTAACCAAATATTCTGCAACTGCTAGCCCTACTCCGCCTGTACCACCTGTAATTAGATAGGTCGCAGATTCTTTAACAAATGTAAATGATTTAATTGGGGTTATTTGCACTGGTTGAAGCCTAGCGACATAACGTTCTTGTTTATGAATAGCAATTTGATCCTCTGGCAAGTCGGCTAATAATTCTTTTGCCAACATTTCTAGTTCTGTATCAGCAAATTCTGATAAATCTATCCGACCACAACGTAGCTCTGGATGCTCAAGAGTAATTACTTTTCCTAGCCCCCAAATAGGGGTTTGTGACAGTGAAACTACTGTGTTGTTTATAGGCTGTGCTGCTTTAGTGATTAACCAAAGCCTCGGCGGGGTAAGAGTCCAATTTATTTGTGCTATAGCTTGGACTAACTGCATGACATTAAAACAACTTTTCTCTTGCTCAGTTACTAGGTTTGCTAGGTTTGGCTCTATATTATCAACGTCTGATAAATAAACTATTCCGCTTAAATTTGGATCAGTTTCTGTTATTGATGCTAGTAAATTATGATAATACTGGTTATCTAGTAAATCTTTGTTAAGAGATACTAATAGACACTTTTGCCCTGAACTTTCTAATAGGTTAGCAACCTGTTTACCTACGTTATGATCTGTAATTACCAGCCAAAAGCCTTTTTTAATACTTGAACTAGAAACAAATGGTTTAGCTAGCCATTTAACCTGATAAAGCCACTTATGCCAATTTTCTGTTTGCGTGAGTAGGTTAGAACTAGGGTTTGTTTGAGGTTCAAGCCAATAGGTTTGGTGTTGCCAAGGATAGGAAGGAAGAGAAACTAAAGAATTAGTAGGAAAGAGGCGCGAAAAATCCAAAGGATAAGAAAGACAATAAAGTTCAGCCAGTAAAGAAGATAAGCGTTTAGAAGAAGTAATATCACGAGAAAGAGAGCTAAGAACTTCAACATCAGCATCAAGGGACTGAGCAATTTCATTAAGATAAAGAGCAAGTACAGGATGAGGGCTAATCTCAATAAAGGTGTGATTATCTTTTTCAATAAGCTGTTCAATGGCTTGAGTAAACAAAACAGTAGCTCTAATATTAGTAGCCCAATATTGGGCATCATACTTAGCTTGAAACTCTGCTGTAACAGTTGAACAGATTTCTTTTGTCGCAGGTTGAGGTTTAATATCAGAAAGTAAAGAGATTAGTTCAGCTTGAAGAGGAGTCATTTGTGGGCTATGAAAAGCATAGTCCACCTTAAGTAGTTTGCAATAGATACCTTGAGCTTGCCATTGACGCGAGAGTTGAAGCAAGAGTTCTGTTTCTCCTGAAATAGTAACACTACTAGGGCTATTGTTAGCAGCAATGGAGAGGCTTTCTTGATGACCTAAAAGCATTTGTTCTGCTTGAGCTAAAGACACTCCTAGTGCAGCAGTCTTTCCTAGTCCTGTTGTTCGCTGCATCAAATGTCCTCTTTGGTACACTACCTTTATTGCATCCTCTAGTGTTAATACTCCAGCAATATGTGCTGCTGCTACTTCCCCTACACTATGTCCTACTACGCTAGTGGCTTTTACTCCCCAACTTTCTAGTAGTCTGGCTAGTCCTACTTGGAGTGCAAATATTGCTGGTTGGGCTATTTGGGTTTCTCCTAGTCGGCTTTCTTGTGCTGTTGCTTTTAATTCTTTTTCTAGATCCCAGTCTGCATATTTACTTAACTCTTTACTACAGTCTTCTATAACTTTTCTAAATATTTCTTCTTTCTCCATCAACTCTTGAGCCATTGCCCACCATTGTGGCCCCTGTCCGCTAAATACAAACACTATTTTACTATTTTTTATTTTTTTCTTATTTCTATCTCTTTTGAATTCTTGTTTCTTTTCCCATTTTTTTAGTTGTTGTAGTAATTCAGTTTTGGTTTCTCCTATTACTGCTAGTCTTTCATTATGGTGGCTTCTTCTTACTGCTGCACTATAACAAATTTCTTCTATATTACTTTCTGTTTCTGTTAAGTATGTTTCATATTTATTTACTAATTCTAACAGTACTTTTTCTGTTTTTCCTGACAATGTTAGTAAATGATATTTATCGCTTAGAGTAGTTTCTTTAGTAATAGCTGGAGGGTCTGTGATAATAATATGAGAATTACTACCACCTAGACCAAAAGAACTAACAGAAGCAAAACGAGGTTTGTCTTTAGGCCAAGAATAAAGCTTAGTAGGAATAAGAAAAGGGGTATTATTTAACGAGATGTTTGGATTTAATGCTTGGAAATGTAAATTAGGAACAATGGTTTGATTTTTTAGACAAAGAATAGCTTTAATCAACCCAGCAATTCCTGCTGCCGCTTCTAAGTGGCCAATATTGCTTTTTACAGAGCTAATAAAACATTTTGAATTATCCGGTCTAATATTATAAACATGGCTTAAAGCTTCTACTTCAATAGGGTCACCTAAGCTAGTACCAGTGCCATGTGCTTCAATATAATCAACTTGGCTAGACTCAATGTGAGCATTTTCCAGTGCTGCTTTAATTACAGCAGCTTGAGAGAGTACATTAGGAGCAGTTAAGCCCGCTCCGCGACCATCTTGATTAATGGCTGAGCCTTGAATTACCGCTAAGATATTATCATTATCAGCAATTGCGTCAGAAAGCCTTTTTAGTATTATTACTCCGCACCCTTCACCACGAACTATTCCATCAGCACGAGAGTCAAAGGTTTTGCAGCGACCATCCTCAGCCATTCCTAAAATTTTACATACAGTCACAGTTGATAAAGGCGAGAGAATTAGATTTACACCAGCCGCTACAGCCAAATTACTTTCATGACTACGTAAACTTTGGCAAGCATAATGAATAGCTGTTATAGATGAAGAACAGGCAGTATCAACCGCTAGGCTTGGGCCTTTTAGGTTTAAGCAATAGGATAAACGATTAGCTATAATACTATGGGCAATTCCTGTACCTGTATAAGTGTTAATACTATTAATATCAGCTAATTGCATCCAAGCATAATCGCTATTATAAACACCAACGAAAACTCCTGTTTGACTACCAGATAAGGCTTCTATGGTTTGTCCAGCATCTTCAAGGGCTTCCCAGGCTACTTCTAAGAATATGCGTTGTTGTGGGTCTATATAGGCAGCTTCTCGTGGTGAGATACCAAAGAATAATGGGTCAAATTGATCAATATTTTCTAAAAATGCTCCCCAACGAGAAGTCATTTTTCCAGGAGTAGTTATTTCGCTATCATAGTACTGATCAATGTCCCACTTATCATAACTAACCTCTGAAACCCCATCTTTACCATTCTTAAGCAAATCCCAAAATTCTACTACATTATTAGCTCCAGGCATTCGACAACTCATTCCAATAATTGCAATTGGTTCATTAGCGATTTTTTCAGCTTTTTCCAATTTTATTTTTAATTCTTTGATTGCTAGTAGTGCTCGTTTAAGTGGTGATAATACATCAGCTTGTTCTGAGGAATTACTCATATTTTAGTGTGAAACACCAGACCATAGGGTCTAGAAAAAATCACTTTCTCCTTTACAAAATAGTTGACAAGTTAGTTATTATATTTGAAAACATGTAAATTGCGGTTAACTTATGTTAAACTAGGTCATCTAATTTCACTAAGATAAAAAATTTAGTTTTGATAAAAGCAAACTGTCCTAAAATATTTAAGTTAACTATCTTTATTAATTTTCACATAATAATACTACCCATATTAAATAAAATAACGACTAGATATTATATAGCTGACGTTTATCTAGTACTAATACCAGGATTTTTAACTAGGAGCTATTATAAAGAAGAGCTATTATAATAATGGTTTATGAAGAACTATTATTATAATGGTTTGCTAAAATAAATAGATTAAGTCTTTATAGAAGGAGAGCATATAGATGCTAAAAAAACCTTTTTTTCTTAATAAGCAATTTATGCTAACAGCAGTATGTTTTTTAGCCTTAAGCTGTCAACAAGTTTGGGCACAAGCCGGTTCGACGGGTTCTAGTCTTACAGGTATAGTAACTGATGAAGTACAAGCTGTTATTAACGGTGCGACCGTTAAGATCCGCAATCTTACCACTAATACGGAACGTCAAGTTGTTGCTGATGACTTTGGTAATTATGTAGTCCAACAAATAACTCCAGGTGTTTATGAAGTTACTATAAGTGCTGATGGGTTTAAGACACAAACTACTAAACTAGAAGTAGAATTAGGGACTGTAGTAAAAGTTGATTTTTCTCTTGGAATAGGTAGAGTCGATGATGTAGTAGAAGTTGTTGCTTCTAGCACAATTAATAAAAACAAAACTGAAAGTAGTGAGAATATAGATAGTGGTCGTATTGCTAGTCTACCAATCAATCGCCGCTCTTTCTTAGACTTTACTCTTACTATACCTCGTGCTGTTGCAGACCGCTTACCGGCACAGGGAGTATCTGGGACTTCTGGGCTTTCTTTTAATGGTCAAGCTGGACGTTACAACAACGTTTCCATTGATGGAGTTGACAATACAGACCATTATGGAGGATTAATTCGCACTACTTTTAGTCAGGATGCTGTACAAGAATTTCAGGTAATTACTGACAGTTTTTCAGCAGAATTTGGTCGTGCTATTGGTGGAATAGTAAATATTGTTACTAAAAGTGGTGGTAATGACTTACACGGTAGCGTTTTTCTCTTAAACCGTAATGATAAAATAAGTGCCAGGGATCCTTTTGTTGCTTTCCGTCCTCCCTATTCACAATATCAATTTGGTTCAGTGCTTAGCGGGCCAATCAAAAAAGATAAAGCCTTTTTCTTTCTATCTTTTGAACGCTTGACTGTACAACAAAACAATGTTGTAACCATAAGTGATGCAACAGTAAATGCTGCTCGTCGTGCTGGTTTTAGCCAAGTTCGTAATGGTGCTATTCCTTTCTCTCTTGGCAACTCAGCGTTTTTGGCTCGTGGTGATGTAAAACTCTCTGCTAACGACCAATTTTGGGTACGTTATAATGGTGGTTTTAACTACAATGGTGCTTATGAGCCTTTTGGAGGTAGTACTGATCAAACCAGTAGCGGAACACAAAGAGTGGAAGACAATTCTCTTACACTAAATAATACTTATATTAATCCAAGCGCGAATTTAGTAAACGAAACACGTTTTCTATATAGCCGTCGCCGCCAAGATGTTACTAGCTCATCAGGAAATACTCCAGAAATACTGCTTTCTTCTGGTGATGCAGATAGTGCTTTTTTTGGTAACCAACAGTTTCTTCCCTTTAACCTAGGGCAAAATATTACTCAGGTTGTAAACAATGTTTCACTTTCTAGAGGTGCTACACAAATTAAATTTGGGGTTGATTATCAGCGTATTAGTTCTCCTGGTAATGGTGCACAATTGTCACAATTTTCCCAAGGACGTTATATTTTTAACCCAATTAGCTTAGCCGCAATCACAGGTATTCCTACTGCACCTAGCCTTACAGGTTTAGAAGCTTTTGATCCTAATGCCCGCAATGCTGCTCAACGTGGTTTCTTGATGTTTTTATCTGGAGTATTGCCTAACGTATTACCAGGATTTCCTCGTAATGTACCATTAGCTGATTTGGGGCTGCCAACTATTTTTTTACAAGGCTTTGGTAACCCAACTGTAAAGGTTAAGGCTAATTTCTTTGGTGCCTATATTCAAAATGAATTCAAGATTAAGCCAAACTTTGTAGTAAAAGCAGGCTTACGTTATGATATCAATAGGATTGAAACTTCTCCTGATAATAATGGCAACTTTAGCCCAAGATTAGGTTTTTCTTACAACCCTAATAAGTTACCCAAACTTAATATTCGTGGTTCTTATGGCTTGTTCTATGGAGTTCCATTCATTGGATTTGTTACAGCAGGACAACGTTCTAATTTGCAGGACCCAACAAAAAATAATTTAAACTTCCTTGTTACAACACTTCCTTTTGCTGTTCTACCCTATGCAACTCCTACTCGTAATTTCCCTTCAGGCCCAACCCCCCCACCTGGAGTTACACTACTTACACAATTGGGTTTGCAATTTTCACT
>JAHFUF010000596.1 GCA_023265235.1 Blastocatellia bacterium | reverse complement strand
ATAACAACGCTAAATATGGCAGAAATAGCATCAGTAACAAAAATCATTGCTCCAAACCCAAGCCCTGTTAACAAGCATCCTAAAGCTAAAGAACGATTATATGACCAATTATTAGTAATAGAATTAAGGGGTATTTCTAGAAACACAATTATCACTGTGTTAACAGAAAATAATAATCCAAAAATTGCTTCTGACATCTTTAGATCGCGTACTAAGAACAGTGGAGCAGTGCTTTCAAGTTGAAAAAAAACTAATACTGTCGGTATTAATGCTAGTAGAAAATAAACAAAAGACTTATTTTTTATTGGGGTAAGATTCTGCTCACCAACAATATTATCATCATTACTAGCTTTTTTGCTGGAGCGATAAAGAGTGTTACTAGCTAGGTTTAAGAACAAAAATAATATAATTCCAGCTAAAAGGGAAGTTACTCCATCAATAATAAAGATAAGGCTAAAAGAAAAAGAGGCTAAAAATCCTCCTATTGCTGGGCCAATACTCATTCCAAGGTTTATTGCTAGACGGTTTAGAGCAAATGCGGGTTTAAGCTGTTCAACAGGCACTAGCTCGCTAATAATCGCCATACAAGCAGGGCGAAACGCTTCACTAATCACTGACCAAATAAATACCATTGCAACAATAAGATAAAAATTACTGATGAAAGGAAAGAAAAATAGGGCTATGCCAGAGCAAATTAGCGACATCTTCATCACACGCCCTGCCCCTAGTAAATCTGCAACACGACCAGAAATAGGGGCTGTGATTAATCCTCCTATGCCATGAGCAATTAAGGCTAAGCTAGCCTTTTGCGCTGACAGATTCATAGCTTTAGTTAAATAAAGCATTAGGAAAGGTAACACCATTGTTCCTGTGCGATTTATCAACACAGCACCAGTAATAAGCCACATTTCTTTAGGTAGCCCTTTTAAGTCACGCCAAGGATTTGTCATTTTTCTTTAGATTTAACGCTAGACCTTCTCCAAAAATATACTAGTAATGCACTAGCCATTAGAATTGGGACAATAAAAAGCTGATAATTGTCTTCTGCTTCCTTAATACTTGCAACAATTACAATGGCTGTGACTGCTAATGGAGAAATTACTACGAATAATAACAATGGCCAGTTTCCAGGAATCCGAAAAGGCCGAGGAAAATTAGGGTGTTTTATCCTTAAAACTAAGAGAGCAATAAATTGGAGTGAAAGTTCTGCACCATAAAGTAGTATGTCAATAATTACCAACTTACCAAATGACAAAGCACAAAATAGCGCAGTGATACCACAAGAAACTAATAAAGCAACAATTGGCACACCTGTTTTTTTTGATGTATGAGTAAAAATGCTGGGTAGCCAACCATCTTGCGCCATTGCATAGGGCAAGCGCGACACATAAAGTAATTGACTATTAAAAAGCCCCCAAGCCGAGACCAATGCAGCCAAGGCTAGTAGAATGCCTAGCCATCTTCCTCCAATCATTTCAGCAATTACTGGCCAACCAGCAGATTCATTCCAGACAGACGGACTTGTTGTAACCCCTAATCCAATTAGTACTGGTAAAGAATAAGCTAGTATAACTATTGGCAATGCTAGCCCTAAAGCACGAGGGTAGGTGTGTTGAGGATCATTTACTTCACCAGCAAATGTAGAAACATTATCCCAAGCACAATAATTCCATAACACTACTGCTAGCCCGCTAGTAATGGCTCCTGAACTAGGGGTTTTGGTTAAACCTATTTTAATTGCTGAAATAGAATTAGCAAAAGTGCCGGGGGTAAAGAGTCCCATTAAAATAAAAATTAAAAATGGTGATAACACTAAAAATGTATTGAGTAACGCGCTGCGACCAACGGCCCTTGCTCCTAGGTAGTTAAAAAATAGCGATAAACAAATTATAGCTATTGCTACCAACCATCTGCTGATGAATATAGAAATAGAAGCTTTCCCATTTTCGTCTAAGGCAAGTTGAGGAAAAAAGTAAGCTAAGTAATTAACAAACAACACAGGGTAAATCGCCATATCTACAGCAGTAAAACAAATTGTCCACCAACCTTGCATCACACCCCAAAAATCACCCATAGCCATTCTTACCCAACGATAATAACCACCTTCCTGAGGCATCATGCTAGAGAGTTCTGCCACCATTAAGGCTGTTGGTAAACTCCAAAACAAAGGAGTTAAAACAAGTAATACTACTGTCCACCCAGGGTTCATTTGGCTAATCAAAGGCTCTAAGCCAAATGCTCCTCCAGAAACCGTAAAAAAAATAATTCCAACTAGTGGTAGAAGGCTAATCTTTTTTGTTATGGTTAGAGAATCTATAGCAGAATCTTTGTTTGCTAAGGTTTGATTAATAGTGGGCAACTAATTTCTCCTAAGTTTTAGGTTGGGTAATGTCTAAAGGTTGGCAGAAGATTTTATCTTGATATTTGTTTCTAGAGCAATGAGATTATTTAACAACTATTAGAAAACCTATGATAACCTATTAATATTTTTTGAACCCTCTAGATTCTAGACTCTCGCAATCCCAGCTATTGATGTTACTGATGACGAACTTAAGTTGGACAGTATTTTTAGAAAAATGCTCACAACATATAGTAAAGTTTGTTGGTTATAAGTATAATAAAAGACTATTCTTCAATAAGTTACGAACTTTACCATTAGTAATCTTCAGAGCCAAAGGGTTTGCTTGCAAGTATTTTTAGATAAACCATAAGTAGTAGTGAAGTGACACGCATGACTAAATGGCTAGATTGACAATGTTTGTGTAATTTAGTTGATTTTTGTGATTACTGTTTTTTAATGGGTTGTATTGTATAACTTATTGTGTCTGTTGTGGATGTATCGGTTTAATGGAGACGTAAAAAATTATGTTTCGCAAGGGTGAAAAGATTGGACAATATAAGTTAGTAAAAAAATTAGGTAGCGGTGCATTTGGAGAAGTGTGGTTAGCTGATCGTGAAGGAAAGCTTGGCACTTCCCAAGTAGCAATAAAGTTGCTTAGAGAGGTTCAAGATTTAGTCCAGTTAAAAAGAGAAGTTGAGGTATGGGTAAAAGCTTGTAGTCCACGCCATGATAATGTGCTGTTGATCTTTGAAGCCGATATTGCTGATGAACAACCTTTTATTGCTTCTGAATATGCATCAGGGGGTTCATTAGATGACTGGTTAAAGGCTAATAACGGCATTGCCTCATCAATAGAACAGGCTATTCATTTAACTATAGAGATACTAAAAGGGCTGGAGCATCTGCATTCTAAATCAATTGTTCATCGTGATGTAAAACCCCAAAATATTCTCTTTCTCTCACAACCTGGTAATGGACAAGATGTAATAGTAAAATTAGCTGATTTTGGACTAGCAAAAGCCTTAGGTAATAGCGATACAACAGGAATGTTTGGAACAGCCGCCTATGTTGCTCCAGAGACTCTTTCTCCTGAAGAGGAAATGCAATCTAGGAGATATTCTCCACAGTCTGATCTTTGGGCAGTAGGAATAGTTCTTTATCAGTTAGTGGGTGGGAAGTTGCCATTTCCTCAGTCAACACCAGCAGTTTTTATGGCTATTCTCAAAAAAGATTACCCTCCTTTACCTGATAGTGTTCCTAGTGTTTTGAAAGAAGTTGTAGCTAAGAGCTTAGAGAAAGATCTAGACAAACGTTATCAGTCTGCTAGAGAAATGATAGAAGCATTGCAGTATTGCCGCTTAAGACTAAATAAAGATGACAATCAGCTTGGCCCCTACCATTTAATTAGAGAATTGGGTAAAGGTGCATTTGGTAGAGTGTTTTTAGCAGAAAGACGGGGTAAGTTTGCCACTACCAGAGTGGCGATTAAAGTTTTATTAGGACAACAAGCTTATGAAATAATAGCAAAAGAAGCCCAAGTATGGGTTAAAGCTAGT
>JAHFUF010000595.1 GCA_023265235.1 Blastocatellia bacterium | reverse complement strand
GATGCTTTTGTTACGGGCAATTCACTTTATACCTTGTCAGAAAATGGGGAGGTTTGCCGCTTTGATTTCAATTAAAACAATAAAATCAATAAAAACAATCTTTTTAGCTATTTTAGTTTTACTACTAGCACATTTAGGAGCAAAAAACGCCAGTGCCACAGAGGTTTATTATCTTTTTGATAATTCAGCAAGTATGTTTGATGGCTATCCATCACCTCGTGGTACAAGTAAGTATTATTATCAGCGTCCAGAGTTTCAAGAATTTATTAGAAAATATATTGCTGCTACTGCAAAACCTGAGGATCAAATATCGATTATTACTTTTAACCGAGTTACTAATACAGTACTACCGCTTACTCCACTCAGCAGCGTTGTTTGGAACGGGATTTTTCCTCCTACAGGAAGGCTAGATGTAGTTGGCTCACAAACACCTCAGGATATTAGCTTTACTCATATGCCAGACGCAGTTCGTCAATTAATTAATAGCTTAAATGGTCGCAAAGCCGTAGTGTGGTTACTAACAGATAATATTGCTGATACTGGGACAAGTAATGAAGCTGCGGACACCAGAGAATTTTACAGTCTGCTTGCTACTGATCCACATGTGCAAATGGTACATGCTTACCCACTTTTACGTGAGCCTATTAATAGTAAGTCTACTTTAATGATTTACGGGGTTGTATTGGGTGATAAGCAGCCCTTTTCTTTAGCAGAGCTAAAGGAATACGATGAAAATTACGTTGGTGCAAGCTCAATGGTAAGCTTGATGGGCGAAGATGCTTTTCAAATGAAGCCACTTAACCGAAACACCTTGGAGCTTGGCTTAAAAGAACAACTTAAGCTTGATGCAATAGACGAAAATTCACCTCTAACAGGCAGTGTAGATCTAGTCTTAAAGTCTAATTTTCACTATCACACAATTTCTGCTAATATGAATTTACGTGCTGAAGACTTAAAGCCAGAAAGAGCAAGCATTAGCACAATTGCAGGCGATAGGTTTCAGTTTTCTCCTAAGCAACCTTATCAGATTGATAGTATTCGTGCTAAATCGGATTATTCTTTTACTGTTAAATTTACTACCCCACAAGTTACGGTTAGCCCTTCACGTAATAAATTTGCTACGTTAATGGCTGATATTTTTGATGAAACATTCCCAATGCATGGAGTACTTTGGGCTAAAGTTGAAGACGTGCAATTAAAACTCGAAGTCCCTCCTTCAATGCAAAAAGCCTTTGGTGCACAAGATATTCCTGAAATATTTCGCCCAGAAAAAATTAGTATGGATGAACTGCGAATGGAGGTTAATCCTACTGTTCGTAATAGTGGTGGGCGGTTATTGATGTTTTTGCTCCTAGGAGCACTTGCTTTAACAGGCTTGATCTTTTTGTTGATCTGGTTTTTTTTACCACAAAATTATTACTTAAGCTATGATGATAGCTTTGAGTTTTATAAACGCTATAGTTTAAGGCGAAAAGGGGAAGTACGTATTAAATCTGACTCAGGTGATAATTTAGGGCGGTTATGTCGTGGTTGGGGGGCAGACTGGAAATTTATGCCTAATCGCAATGAATTTAAGCGTGTGTCTGATAATTTTGTAGGAAGTAATGTTGCCCTAGCTAGAGCAGAAGCTGAAGAAACAGACATTATTTATAGGCTATTTATTAGAACTAAACGACCTACACCAAGAAGAGAAGAGAATATTTAACTTTCCAAAGTTGCAGCTAAAATAAATGAGCATAATATACAAAATTTTAACCAATCTGTTTGTAAAGGTTTCTATAATCCTAGCCCTGTTTCTGGTATTTACTCCGTCGGTAATATACCCGCAAACCAATCAACAGCTATCACATCCAGCAGACAAGTTTGTTTGTACTCAACAATTGGGCGCAATTTACACTACACAAGCAACTACTTTTCGTGTGTTTGCTCCTACAGCTGAAAAAGTCGTGTTACACCTATACCAAACTCCAATCAAAGGCAATGCTGAGCTTTTTCCAATGTCCAAAAATCAAGATGGCAGTTGGGAAGTTTTAGTATCAAGGGATTGTTTAGGACTCTACTATACCTTTACAGCTTCAGGCAGTGATCCTGGGTTTGATCCAAAACGTGAACTTATGGATCCCTACGCACATGCTGTTAGTGCTTATAATGGACGTGCTATTGTGGTTTATGATGATTTTAAGGTTTCCCCAAGGCCACAATTTCCTCTTGCTGATTCGATAATTTATGAAATGCACATACGTGACTTTACCATTGATCCAGACTCTAGCATTCAACAGCGAGGTAAGTATTTAAGCTTGACAGAAGAAGGAACTCATCTTTATCAACGTCCTGATATTTCAACAGGGCTTGACCATTTAATTGACCTTGGTATTAATACAGTGCAAATAATGCCTGTTATGGAGTTTCAAAACCAAGAAAATGTTGATCAATATGGTTGGGGGTATGATTCAGTTCACTTTAACAGCCCAGAAAATTCTTATTCAATTAATAGTTTAGATAGAAACCCTGTAAGAGAACTTAAGCAAATGGTTGATACGCTACACAAAAAAGGTATTCGTGTAATACTTGATGTAGTTTATAACCACACTATGGAAGACATTAAAAACAAAGTTTATAGTTTTGAAGGGTTTGTTCCAGGTTATTATTACAGACGTAAAATGGATGGAAGTTATTGGAATGGTTCTGGAGTAGGAAACGAGTTTCGTTCTGAAGCTCCAATGGCACGACGCTTTATTATTGATTCGGTAAAATACTGGGCTAATGAATATGAAATTGATGGTTTTAGGTTTGATCTAATGGGATTAATTGACCTTGAGACTATGAAGCAGATAACTCAAGAATTACATAAAATAGATAGCAACATATTAGTTTATGGCGAACCTTGGTCTGCTGGGGAAACTCCTATTTCAATCACTGATAAGGGAAAACAGCGTAGCCAGGGGTTTTCTGTGTTTAATGATAATTTTCGTGATGCCCTAAAAGGCAGTGTTTTTCAACCAAGAGAACGTGGATATATTCAAACAGGTAATAATATAGAGAAAATAAAAATAGGTATTTTGGGGTCAACCCAAGATTTTACTGATAACCCACAGGAAAGCCTTAATTATGTGGAATGCCATGATAATCATACTTTCTGGGATCGCCTAATGATATCTACTCTTGATGATAGCAATCTAACAGACGCTGATCGTCGTGCAATGGATCGTTTAGGAGCAGCAATTCTTTTTACTTCCCAAGGTGTTCCTTTTTTTCAAAGCGGTCAAGAATTCCTGCGTTCTAAAGGAGGTAATGAAAACAGCTATAACAAACCTGATGCTGTTAATATGATTCGTTGGCGTGAAAAAGCTGTTAACTATGATATTTATCGTTATTATCAAGGACTAATCAAATTACGTAAAGAACATCCGATTTTTCGGTTGACTAATGCTAGGGACATAAACAAAGCTATAAAATTTCTTGATCAAGACTTAAATTACCAATTACCAGCAGGTGTTATTGCTTATTTAATCACAGATACTACTGGAAAAGATTCTTGGCAACGTGCTTTGGTTTTACTAAATGCTAGTGATAAAACCCATAAGTTAACTATTCCTGAAGGTAATTGGTGTGTTTTTGTTGACCAATTTAACTCAGGGAATGAGCCTCTTTTTTCAGGAAAAAATATAAACAAAGAGATAGAAACCCCTAAACATAGTGTATTAATTTTAGGCGAAATGAAGGCCAAATAGTTAGGGTTTATTAGTTCAGATCCCTCCAATAGAAGTTAAATAGCCTTCGTAAAGTTCTAAATCAGAGCCTGACATTTCTTTAATATAAATACCAACACTCCAATTAATACCATCTTCTGAGGGTCGATACCAAACAGCAAATCCTTCTATGAAAACCGTACCAACAG
>JAHFUF010000594.1:1581-3909 GCA_023265235.1 Blastocatellia bacterium | reverse complement strand
CAAAGAGGTGGGGAAGATAATATTTCATTAATTTTAACTCAAGTTTCTGGTGATGGACTAAAACCTAATAGTCAAGAAACCTTATCACGAGCAATTAAAATTCTTTCTCGCTTTGATCCAGAACAAGAGGCTTTGCCTAAAGCAAGGCTTTTAACTAGGCTAGCTACTATGGAAGACTGGTTAAATGGGGCTGTAATTGATTATTATTCTCGTAATGAACATGAAAGAGAGCAACTTAGCCAGTTAATGGAATTTGGGGATTATTTAGTTTGTCGTAGAGGTGATACCCTAACAGTTAGTGTTGAATCATTACCAGATACTATTTATTGCTTAATATCAGGGTGTTACCGTTTAGAAGTTGAAACCATTGACAGACGTAAGCAAACAATTGCTGTTTTTCTTTCTCCAACAGATATTCGTGCTGATGAAGAAATCCAAATAAAAATGGGAATAGAGGTAGGTTTGGGGGTTTTATGGGTTAAAAGACAATTTTTTATTAGTAGTATAGGGTTTTTTGGAGAAAATATTGCTAGTGCTACTCTTTGGTGTGAAGATGAAGAAAACATCTTGTTACAAGTTCCGCAACGAGTTTATGGTGCTATGGGAAATATTTTAGGAGAAAGATTTGTAATGGCTATACGTTATAGCTAATAAAACTAACTACCAAAGCTCCTGAAGTTACCAAAGTTACCAAAGTTACCGAAACCTACCAATCATTTTTAGTAATTCTAATCCACTAAAGTAACTACAAGTTAAGCCACTTCCTATTAAAATAAGATTAAAAACTAGCTGTAAAATAGTCTGATGAGTAAGTTTTATATTAATCAACCTTTGTGTTCCTAATACTGAGCAAACCCCTCCAATTAGAAAGGCTGTACCAATTAAACCGACAATATCAATACTAAATAATACTGCAAGTAGGGTTGCTACAGTTTTAGTTGCTCTTGTTCTACCAAAGCAAAAGAAAAGACCGCTTATTTCTTCTTCTTTATAGGGATTGTACTTTGATAAAGTGAAAGGGATATCTATATCTTGGCAGCGCAAGCAAATAGTATTATTTGCTTCAAGATAATCTGACTTATGGCAAATTTCACAACGTTCTGGAGATCCTTCATTTTTTACAGTTAACTTTTGTTTCATGTCGCCATTTCCTAGCAATGAAAATTAAAAGTATTTTGTGGAAGTTTTAAACATCTTGCCTTACTTTTCCATAAGGTTGCAAGCAATTATTTTTTAAAAATAGAAAGATAAAAAAAGATAAAAAAGAAAAATGGTAGCTTAAGAAATAAAAATCATAGGGTTACTAAGCTTAGGTTTTGAGTCTCCTAAATAAATCACTTTTTCTAGCAACAACCCTGATGGCGGTGCTGTCCAAGTTGCAGGTAAATTAGAATAGCTTGTTAAGAATTGTATTAATTGACTTTCCCTAATGTTTCCTCTACCTATCTCAACTATTGTTCCTACTAGTCTTCTAACCATTTTCCATAAGAAGTGAGATGCTGAGATACGAAAAAGGATTAAGCTATTTGAAAGAGACAAATCGACGCTTTCTACTTTAACTAAGGTAGATTTATCTCCTTCTAGTTCGCAAAATGAGCGGAAGTCTTTTAAGCCAACTAATAACTGACAAGCCTGCTGCATAGATTTGACGTTTAGCCTATCTTTAACCCACCATACATAGGGTTTGCCAAAAGCTGTTCTACGAGTAGAGATTTGATACAAATAAGAGCGACTTATTGCATCATGTCGAGCGTCAAAATTCTCAGAAGCAGTTTTAATATCAAGAATATTAATATCTTTAGGTAGTAGTTGATCAAAGTTAAATAATAGCTCTTTTATTGGTAGGCTTTGTTTGGCACGTAAATGAGCTACCTGTTCTAAGGCATGCACCCCTGCATCTGTACGGCCAGCACCACCAATTTGCACTCTATCATCAAAAATATGACTAGCTACTTTAAGTAACTCACCTTGGATAGTGCGGGCATTTTCTTGTTGTTGCCAACCAGAGTAACGTCCACCATCATACTCAATTTTCATTTTCCAAGTAGGCATGTTAAAAAATATTATAAAAGATACTCAAGTATTTTACTTGGCTTGCTTAAAGATATTAGTAAGAGTAGCAAGAAAATCTTTTGGGTTTGGGTGATCTCCTGGGTGCTTAGAAATATAGTGATAAGGGACTTGTCCATTAGGCAAAACTAAAAAAGTCCCGCCTTGTTGCCAAACATCACCAGTATATTTTTTGTTGCGATAGCCTTTTCTCATAGCAAGAAAGGCATGCCACCAGACTATTGGCTTTAGGGTATGCCAAACACCATGCTTTAGTTT
>JAHFUF010000594.1:0-1571 GCA_023265235.1 Blastocatellia bacterium | reverse complement strand
TCCTAGATTAGGGTCAACATAAATAGGATTAGTAAGTTTTAAGTCTTTACGAAAAGTTTCTGCATGATGAGGCTTACCATTAGCAACAATGACTAGCTCAGCACCAGTTTGACGAATTGAATTAACCTCTAAGCGCAACTGCGCTACTTGATATTGGCAGAGTAGTCAACCAAAGTGGCGAATAAAAACTAGCAATGCTGGTTTTGTAACCCAACTATCGCCTAAACGGTGCTCGCGTCCTTCGGGGTCAAGCACTATTGAATTAGCAAGCTCTGAAGAGATTTCCCAACTCATGAATTTCCCCCTGTATGAGGTTTTAAGCCATTAGCTTGTGATTTTACTACTTAAAAATGTTAAATGTATATTTAATAAAAACTTATTTGTAGAGATTTAGCGAAACATTTTAAGCTAGGTTTGAGGTTGAAAGCTATTAGGAATAGCAGGGAAAAATTCTAGGGTTTTCTAACAAAGGAACTTATTATAAAGGCTATTGTACAACTTCAAACCATTTTTCCTCGGTTTTGTATGGTAGAGGCTCACCCTTAAAATTTACAGGAACTACTCGCCATTTATAATTAGTGTCAATTTTTATAGTATTTATTTGGTCTGATGTTAGTTTATAGCGAGTCTCTTCTGTATACGCTTGAACAATGGGTTTACCTACAAACTCTATTTGAATTAAGAATCTATTTCCAGAAGATTGCCACTCAAACTCTAATTGTTGTTTATTAAGCTTTGCTTGATCTAAAGGGTAAGATTGTTTTATGAAAATAAGACTAGCAGTTCTTGATTGATAAAATAAAGCAGTAGCACAAATGAGGACTATTATAACCACTATGCTTAAAAAGGCATTTTTACTAGTTTTTGGTCTACTACTAGTAGTTATAGTAATAGGGCCTTCTATTTCTGCCTTTTCTGCTTTAGTAATAGCTTGGCTATCTAAAAGAGCCGAAGGAACGATAGGTTTTAGGGTTTTAGTATTTTTCTTAGTGTCTTCTTTGGACATTTCTTTTGTAGGATCTAGAGGTTTTAATCCAGCAGTTTTATTAGTTTTTAGTTCAGATAAAACACTATTTAGCTTTTTAGCATAGAGAGCATTATCAGGTGAGTACTTAATTGCTTCGCGAAATCGTTCTATTGCTGCTGACAGTTCACCTTTAGCCAACAGTTCATTTGCTTCAATAAAACTCATTTCTGCTAGAGTTTCATTAATAGAAACTTCTTGAGTGTCTTTAAGAGGATCATTAATAAAAATTTCCTGAGTATCTTTAATAGGAGCCGGATTACTTACTTTGGCTACTTCTCGGATAGTAGCTTGTTGAGGTGATTCAACCTTGCCATTTAATTTACCAGTTATATTTTTAACTGGAGTAGGGTTTTTTAGCTTTGCAAGCTCCATAGCTTCTAAAAGTTTAGATTGGTAGCTTTTGTTATTAGGACTATACCTAATTGCTTCATGAAAACGCTCTATGGCCATTTCATAACTACCAACAGCTAATAACTCACCTCCTTCAATTATGCTCATTTCTGCAAGCGTGGAGTTGAAGTCAAGAGGTTCAGTGAAAGTAGGT
>JAHFUF010000593.1 GCA_023265235.1 Blastocatellia bacterium | reverse complement strand
GAAAAAGTATGAAAAATCATAGTAAGTTAGTAAAAGGTGTTTTATTTGCAGTAGTAACATTGTCTCTATTAGGAATGTTATTAGTGCCATCATTTCAGCAACAAACAACAGCTAATAATGAAAATGGTCGAGCAGAATATCTAGCTAGATTAAATAAAGGGTTAAGAGCGGTAGAGTTTGCTCGTAGTAGTAAAGATGTAGAATTAGCAGTAGCTAATATGGATGAGTATATAACAGAGCGTTCGGGACTAAGGTTAAGTCCAATTGTTAGTGATAAATTATCATTATTAGAACAGTCTGCCCTCAGTAACAATAAAGGTTTAGGCTTAATCAGTTTTGATAAGCTTGTTGATACTATAGCAAACCTAGGACTAGAACGAGTTAGTGAGTTAAGCGATGTAGAGCTTGACCAAGTAATTACTAGTACACAAGGGTTTAAGAGTTCTGATATGCCAGAGAAAGCCAGACTTAATCCTTTAATAGCATTACGTCCAGGTAATTACGTCCAGATGGATAAAAGGGAAGCTATTGAAGAGTTGAAGGCTTTACAATCTTCCAAAACACAATTAATTGCCAAAGGCTATATTCAAGACTTTATTGCTCAAGAGCTAAGAACTAGTTTAGTTAATTTAGCTACTGCTAGCCCTGAGAAGTTTGGACAGAACTGGGATCTAATTAACAACCGTCCAGCTAAAGGATTAACTCCATCTCAAGTTTATTTACTTAGTTATAGTCTAGCAAGCGGTGATTTACTTACTGATGATAAAGCAGAACTAGATAAGAGGATGGATGGTGTTTATCGACTACAAGCAAGAGCATATGGTAGTTACCCAAACCCTAGAGCTTATCTAGCCTATGGAGATAATGGTTATCTCTATGCTGCTCCTGTAAGTATTTTCTTTAATGAGAAAGTACAAATTGATTTATTGGACAGGCTTACTAGTAAATAAAGCAAGTCAACCAAATAGACTCAGCTATTTAAGTAGTTTAAGTGGGTTAAGTAGCTTAAATAAGCTAAATAGTTTAAGTAGATTAAGTAGGTTAAATACCTGAGTAATCAACAAGTAAAAAATAAATATTAAGTAAAGAGAGGATCTTTTTATGTTTTCTATGAAAAACTATAGCGCAGCTTTGTCTTTATTAGGATGTTTAGGGCTAATAATAAGTTCAGGATGTAGGCAGCCTAGTGGCAGCAATACTACCCATAGTTGTACGGTTAACCCAGGAGTAGGTGCAGGTATAGCAGTAATTATTGTAATTAATGGAAATCAGCAGCCTGGCTCACAAGTAACTGATGCAAACGGAAATGTTACAGTTACAGTATCAACAAATACTCCTTGTAGCAATGTTCTTCCTATCCAAGCACAAAGCTGAAAACAATCTTTTTAGTTAAGATTTGTGGTGTGCGGTGTGGAGAGAAATGTTAGGGAGAAAGTTATGTTACACCAAATTAGCAGTAATCAATTACTAATACCAATGTTAGAGACTCGATTAGAAGCTAATGAGCTTGCTTATACTAAAGAAGAAGTAGTGGAGTTGGTAGAAAAGCTGTTTCGTTATGGTAAACATGTTGGCCTTCATACAAACACTTATAACAAAGACAATTTGCTAGTGAGAAAAGGTGTTAAAGCAAATAGCAGTTATATGCAGGTACACCTAATAGATGTTGAAAAGCTACAACGAAATAGGGTTGAAGGTGAATTGGTTTTCTACTCAGAAAGAGCAATCAATGAGTCTAATTGGTTTGTTAGTTATTTCCACGCTGGAGATTGGCTAGAACAGTTAACAAAAGTAGTGACTCAGTTTCAGGAGCAATGCTTTAAGCAATAAGGTTTCTACCAAGCAATAATAAAAGAAGGTTTGTAGATAAATAGTTTTGATTTAGAAAATTGGGTGAAGACAACAGTTTACTTCTACAAATTAACTTGTAACTAATTGTATTACCTACAATTAGTGAATTACATAGATCAAATAGACTATTAAATAAATAAGGAGAAAATATGTCTAGAATAATAAAACGGTTTTTGTTCACTGTGCCAATGCTAGCTTGTATGTTTGCCTTTAGTAGTGTTGGGCAAGAAGCTAATGCAAGTACTGATGTAAATAGTAATAAAAATGCTAGTGAGATAACGAAAAAAAGCTTAATAGGTAATCACGATAATAACACAGCAAAATTAAGCAGCAATAGCAATGGCTTACTAAATCAAGGAATGATTAAGGATGAAGTGAAACTGACTGATAACAGCTTACTAGGTCAACAAAATCAACAAAATAAAGGGGACGCTAACACAGTTAATCTTGGAGTTAAGGTACTTGGTCATAACAGTTTTGGTGTTCAGATAGGCGGGTGTTATTACCAGGTAGAACAGTATATTGATGCTTACGCAGGTACGCTATATTGCGGAACGTTAATAGTATTTTGCCAAGATTCAGTAGATATTTACACTGCTGGTACAAATTGCTCATAGTTTTTGCGAGTTGTATGTCTGCTTAGTTTTGTAGTTTTTAAATCAAATCAAAATCAAATGAAGAGGAGAAATTTTGTATATGAAAAGAGAAAAGAAAAAGCTAATAACTTATTTTCTAATAGCAGTTATCACGATGTTTTGTTGTTTTGGGCAAAGCCTAGCCCAAACTAAAAAACAATTTACTTTTGACACCAAACCCAAAACTTATAGCTTGGAAAAGAACCAAGACTTAATAGTGTTTATCAATAATATTGGTAAATATGATGCTGTGACAGTAGAAGGGCAAGTAGGGCAAGCTAATAATATTGAGGTGAATGGATGGGAAGTGTTTTATAACAATAATGGAGCTAGTAGTGCAGATGTTGGAGCTTCACAGATTGAAAGGATTAGTACTTTAGCGGAGCAATCAATAGAGTTTAAAGGTAACACCCTAGTAGTGACTAATTCACTGGCAGATAATAAACGTGCTGCTATCCATTTACTCATACCAACAGGTATTAGAGCTAAAATTTATGTCAACGGAGAACTATTCCAAAACGGTACATTCTCAAACTCAGCTATGGTGCAAGGTAGTAGGATGGTCAGTAGTGATAAAGGCTATTCACCCAGAGCTACTATGTTGCAAGTAATGTCTAGAGAAAAGAGAGAAAACACTAATGACGAAAGTGTTTTACGTAAAATTGACTCTCAAACTTTACGCAAGCTAGCAACAAAAGTAGTTAGCGTTCCTAAGATAGCCAATAAAGGTCAAAGCTGGGCAATAGTACAAGTTACTGTTAACCAACAAGGGATAGTCGCCTCAGCTTTTTATGTTGGAGGGGATGAAAGGTTGGCTAGTATTTCATCAGAAAGTCTAAAACAATTTACATTTCAACCATTTTTAGTTGACGATAAACCTATTATAGTCACTAGTTTAGTTAGTATAACTAGTAGTAATGGCGAGATTAAATTGTTTGCTGAAATGCCTAAATAAATTAACAATGCTGGGATAAGTTGAGGGGTTTTAATTTTCTATATTGGAGAATAGTTTATGCCTAGATTACCACCAGAAGCCATAGCTGTGTCAGACGCAAAAGTACCAAGAGCAATGACAATTGACTTAGAAGATACTACTATTGATTCTAGGTTAAGACTAGTCGCAACAATGGCCATAGCTACTTATCTAGAACGATTTTTACCAGATAGCAAGATGGTTCTGGCAGATAGCAAATTGACCTAAATATTATGTTAAAGAAAAAAGCTTTAGAAAACTTAAAAAACTTTAACTTAAAAATCTTAAGTTTCAAAAGGTTTCAAGGTATAATGGTGTTAGTTATGGTGTGTTTGTGCATAGATGCTGGTGTTGAGCCTGCTTATGGGAAGGGGAAAGGGAAGAGAAAAGCTTCTCCACTAACACCAGAAATAACTCAAGAGATAGTCAGTAGAGCTAAGTATTATGGATTAG
>JAHFUF010000592.1 GCA_023265235.1 Blastocatellia bacterium | reverse complement strand
AATGTGTCAGATAAATAGGCTTGGGATAATTTGTCTTTTAAGTTAGTCGCATTTTTCCAAGCCGCAATAGCTTCTTTGTCATTGTTTAACTGAGATTGAGCTAGACCTAGGAAGTAATAGCCATTAGCGTTTTCTTCTTGTAGCTTAACTAATTCTGAGAAAACCTTTAAGGCTTCTTCTGGTTTATTTTGTGCTAAATAAATTTGTCCTAAGTTTAGGTAAGCTTCTGGTTCGCTATTAACAATAAGAATGGTTTTATAAAGGTCAATCGCTTTAGAAAAATCCATGTTCTTAAAAGCATTGTTTGCTGTAGTTAATAAATCATTGCTTTTGCCTGCATCTCTTGAAGCAATATTATTAGCCTTAGGTAAATAAGCAACTACTAAGTCTTTGGTATAGCCTTTATATCTAAATTGTGGGAGTTGAGCTACATTTTTTCCTTCTATTAACATAGCAACGCGATCTTGAACATAAATTTCTAGTGCTTCAAATGTTACTTCACCTTTTTCATTTGCTGCATTACCCTTTAAGCCTTCAATCAAAGCAGTAGAAAAATAACCTTGTTTTTTTTCTGTGTCTTCATAGGAGCGTTCTCCAGGAGATGTTGCATAGAGAGTTGCTGCGGCTGTTACTCCTTTTTCTTTATTATAAAAGTCAAAGCCTTTCATATAGGATTCTGAGAGTAAATTATTATCCTTACTACGGTTTTTTCTTGGGTCATTACGGCAAGCATCTAAGACTAGCATAACTTGCGATGTACCATTTTCTTGAATAATATCTCTAATAGAATCTATTCTTACACCAGACTCGCCCATTGCTGTAACACTATCTGAGATCTCAGAATCTGAGGCAAGCAAAAACGCTTCTTTATTAATTTCTACTCCATGCCCAGAAAAAGACATAAAAAACATACCATCTCTAGCCGCAGATTTACTTAATCTAGTAATCCATTTAATTATATTTTGGCGAGTAGGTTTAAGTTCTGCTGGTTGATCGGGTGCAAGTAGTATTACTTGATCTGGAAGGAAACCACCATAAACTTGCAGTGCAGCGGCTAAAGTGCGAGCATCATTAACTGTGCCCTCAAGCTTAATAATGTCTGAGTTATCATATTTGTCTACACCAATAATTAAAGCATAGCGACGATCTTTATTAGGCAAACTCTCAACAGGAGGAATACTAGCCGCTTCTGGTATTACATTAGTATCTTCAGGAGCATCTTTTTCCTTATCTTTGTCTTTGTTTCTTTTAGGTCGAGGTTTAGTAGGTTTATCTGTGTTAGGTTTTTTTTCTGGCTCAAATACTACTCCCCCTTTTTGTGCATATACGTGGAAGTCAGCTATTGGGTTATTAAAAGCTAAAGTTCCTATGATGGCAAGCTTAAGAATTTGTTTAGGGGCTAGTTTTTTTATATAGTTAATTCTTTTCATAGAAAATACCTGTATCTATTCTGTTAATAGCTTAAAGATTAAAAGACCTTTTTTGGTTTGTTGTTCTGTTACTAATAGGGAGCGAGTAGGCTTATCTTGTGAACCGCTGTCAATTGTACTAGGCTCTTTACCGTACTGCTTAAAAAATGTATCTACCATTTCTTCTAATTCTTTTTGCTCAGATTCCGTTAATTGTTTACCTGCTTCTGATGCAAGAAATTTAGGTTTTTCCAAGGGTTTATCAGAAAAAATAATTGTCCAATAATAACCTGCTCCTAGTGTTCTTAACCAACCTTTAGCTGGAAAAGTCAAATTTTGGCCTGCTTCAATTAAATTGGTTTCTAGTCCTGTTTCTGGAATAGGCAATTTGGTTAGCATTGTAGAGAAATTGTTTTCACTAGGCGAAATTATGTACAAATACCCGCGCTCTTTTGGGGAGAAATGAAAGCGAAACCTTTGATCTTTGCCTAAAAAGAAAGGCTTAGCTCCGGTTAATTGCTTACCATTGTCTGTTTCCATATAAAACTCTATAGCTGGAATTTCTTTTACTACAACTATAGGCTTAACTGTCGTTGTAGAGGGTGTTGTAGCCACTTGATTATTAGAAGATAAAAAGCTATACCCTACAAAACCACCAATGGCTGCTAGTAGGATTAAACCAATAGCTATCATACTGGCTGAACTTGATTTTGTCGCTACAGGTGTTGGATGTGTTAGCGATTCAGAAGTTATTTGATTTACTACACCACTACTAGTATTAGTAGTACTAGCGCCAGAATAGGTATTAGAGGGTTTACTAGCACCACTGCTTGTATTAGCACCACTACTTGTGTTTTTGCTGTTATTAGGATCAGTGTTTATCTTTTGATTTTGAACTTGGGTAAGAGGGTTAGCTACTTTGTTTGTACCAACCATAACTCTAGGAAACGCCCCAGTTACTTTAGCTTCAGAAACTCTAAATTCATCTAAAGTTACAGCTTGGCTTAAAGCTAAAAACATTTCAGCCGCATTAATAAAACGCTGGGTTTTATCTAATGACATTGCTTTAGTTAGTAAATCCGCAACCTCTTGAGGCAAATCAGGGTTTATTTGATTAACAGGTTTAAGCGGATCGCCTTTACCATCATTTAAGGCTATTACACGGGACATAGTATCACTAGGAAGATTACCTGTTAATAAATGGTAAGCTGTTGCTGCTAAAGAATAAAGATCGCTACGGGCATCTGTACCTGCTCCAGACATTTGTTCTGGGGCTGCATAATGTATTGTATAACCAGGGACTAAACTATTTGCTTGGTTTTTTGCTAAACCAAAGTCTAGTACAATTACTTGGCCTTGAGGGGTTAATTTTATATTTGCTGGCTTAAGATCACGATGTATTATTGGTGGGTCAAAAGCATGTAGGTAGCTTAATGTGTTTAAGACTTGTGCTGTCCAATCATAAACTTTATCAGGGTTTAATTTACCGTCACTATCTTTTAGTAATTCTGCTAGGTCTGTCCCTTCGATAAACTCCATTACTAAAAATTGGCCTTCCCCTTCAGAGAAGTGATCTAGCACTCGTGGTAGACCAGAGTGGCGCAGTTTAGCCAGTAAAATAGCTTCACTTTGAAAAGCTTCGCGCATTTTGTCATCACTAAAAAAGGTTTCTTTTACTGCTACAGATGTGTCACCTAGTCGCGTGTCTTTTGCTTCGTAGACCGCACCCATTCCACCTTTGGCTAGTAAACGCACAATTTTATATCTGTTATAGAGAACACTGTCATTAGAAAGCATGATAAACCCACAGGACTAGACTTTAATATAGACTTCTTGAACACTATAAACTTGTCTATGTATTTTATGATAAAAACAATAAATACCTAACAAATGCTAGTATACCTATAAGTCACTTATCAAGCAACTAGTTCTAAAACCTAGGCTAATGGCGATGTAAGTTTCAACCTAATTTAGTTTGATAAATAAATAGATAGGTAACTATAAGGATAATCCATTTGAGTAGCAATTTTTGCTTTTGTCTCACTTCCCGCTAATTTTTCCACCAAGTAAAGCCCTACATCAATTGCTGAAGTTACACCACGAGCAGTAATAATACTTCCTTCATCTACAATGCGATGGTTTTCTACCTTTAAGCAATAGGGTTTTAGGTCGTCAAACGCTATTGGGTGAGTTGTAGCACGTTTTCCTAGTAAAAAACCTGCGGCACCAAAAATAACTGAGCCAGTACAAACAGAAACTTTTAGCTTTACTGTCTCAGAGGTTTTAATCCATTTAATAAACTCAACATCGCTTTGTAATTCCCTAGTACCAAACCCACCAGGAATTATTACAATATCATAATCACTTAATGGTTCTTTGACCTTACTAGGAGAGCAGGGCGAAAGCATTATAAAATACTAAAGCTTAAGTACTTTAAGAAGATAATCGAGATCCCAACCAGCCTTAAGACGTTTAGCTTTAATACCTTTTTTAAGAGAAGCTTCATGTTTAAG
>JAHFUF010000057.1 GCA_023265235.1 Blastocatellia bacterium | reverse complement strand
CACTTATTCTATTTGTTGGCATAGGTTTCTCCTAAGTTTTGCTGGATTGATTAAGGTAAATAATAAACTTTAAAGAGAGGTTAGTAAATGTATTAGATTTCTCGTGTCAAGTATTTTTAAATAAAAACAAACTCTTTACCCAGCCCTGATTATTTCTAAGGCAAGCTTTTTGCTTTAGTGAAGCATGTTATAATTGAGCATATCTCTACTACCTATTAAAAGTGAGTTACACAAATGACCCAAGAACAAATAGAAAAATTGATGCAATTTATCCTCGACCAGCAATCCAAGTCTCTTCAGCTTCAAGCTGAGAGTGATAAACGGCGAGAAGAATTTGAGGTATCAACAAAAAATAAAATGGATTTTATTCTAGAGCAGCAAGCCAAGTCGGCTGAGGTTCGGGAAGAATTTGAGATATCAACAAAAAATAAAATGGATTTTGTTCTAGAGCAGCAAGCCAAGTTTGAGATATCAACAAAAAATAAAATGGATTTTGTTCTAGAGCAGCAAGCCAAGTTTGAGATATCAACGAAAAATAAAATGGATTTTATTCTAGAGCAGCAAGCCAAACACGAAATAGAAATTCAAGATTTACGAGCCAAGGGCGAAGAATCGACAAAAAACCTCAAAGAAGCAGTAGCTAGCCTAAATAAATCAATAGAAAAAGTAAGTGCTCAAGCTGAGCAAGGGCGTCATGAAATGCGCGAAGCTGTTGAGGCTTTAATTAGTAATGGTGAAGATATAAGAAATATAACCAAACAGCTAACAATGGCTGTTATTGGTATCAATAAAAGGGTCAAGAAATTAGAGCATAAAGCAACCTAGATATAGCCTATTGATTTATCTATGGGTAGGATTAGACAGTTTTTGTGAAGTAGGGAATGGCGATAAGAGTTTAAGCCTATATAATGTCTAAACATCATATATTATCTTAAACCTTTACTAAAACAGCGTAACCTAAATAATATGATATTTTTATTCTTAATTATGTGCCCAGCCCTGAAGGGCTAGGCTATTATCAATAGCCCCTAACGGGGCTTAAGAATAGTATTTGATTACTTAAGTTAGACTGTATTAAATACCTTAATCTTATGAAAACACAATACTACTGTCTTTTGGAAGATGATAATAATTTAGCTAAAACACTTGTAAAACCGCAGATGGCAAATGATGAAGTTACTACTAAAATTTTAGAAAATAATATTCTGGAATTAGCTGATGTGGCTGCTTGGGCAAATACGCGTATTTTCCACCAAGCCATGAAATTAGCATTCTTTTTAATGCCTGTTAAAAAAGTAGCAGCGCAAATCACACAAGAAGCTATTAATTTAGCAAAAATTAAAAGTGCTGAGAAAAAAGCACATCGTAAAAGGTGGTTTACCAGCAATAAGTATCAAGATGGCGGAGGGCCTACTAGCCTGTTAATGCACGAAAATCAATTTATCCAAACAATGGTTTATCAAGAAGCAGAAAAATATGAAAGATACCAAGAAGGTATTGCAACACAAGACCATATTGACCTAATAAAATCCCAAGCCAATAACAATGCTGACGAGCTACTGGATTTACTGTCTAATTCGCCTATTATGCAAACTGATTGGGTTATTAGGTACTTAAAAACAATTGTGCAAATCTCTAACAACATTTCAGCAGATTTAATTACAGCTATAGCTTGTTTGGTTTGTAATTTCCAACCAAAAGATGCTGCAACTTTACATGCGTTCTTTGAAGCTGTTTCTCCTAATTATTGTAGTAAGCGTAAAGTATTGTTAATGAATAAATTAAAGAATCGTTTTCCACTCTTAAAGGTTTGTAAGAAAGATGGAAAGCAAACCTACTTTTATGGTCAAGAACAAGTTAGTAGCAAATGGTCTAGGTTGGTAGAAAGTTTTTTTGCTCAAACAGTGCCTTGGGGAACTAAGTGTGGAGATGCTACTCAACATACTACATTGTTGATAAAGGACAAGATAAAGAAATTAATTAATGTTTTCATTAAGAATTATATCTTTGAAAAAGATCATAAACAAATGTCATATTTGCATGCTATCGTTTGTCCAGATTGTTTTCTAAGCTTGATTTCTGATATTAAATTTGACTGTCCACGAGAGAAATTAGCATTACCAATATTTTTAGTAGAAAATAATGCAAGTTCAGATGATAGCGATTTAGATCCAAGTAATAACAACTCAGGCGCAAATATAGATAGAGAGTTACAATTAACACAAAAAGAGCTAGAAGACTTTACAGAATCATCATCAAAGTATTTAAGTAAAGAAATAGAACGGCGTAACAACTTATTAATAAAAAATATTTCCATCCTCTTAGATGGCCAACCACAGCCTATTCTCATAGATGAAAAAGAACAAACTGTTTGGGATCTTACTCAAAACAAGGTAGTTTGGTTTAGGCTTAAAGAAAGCTCTGACATAGCTAAAATAGTTTCTTGGGATAAAGAAGGTCTTTTGATAATCGGGTTGTTAGAACTAAATAGCAAAACAATTAAAGATTCTTGGCAACATAAATTACTAGGGTGGAAGAAAGATCAAATTATCTTACCTAATAACAATATAATAAATCTTGCTATAAAGTTGGTTGAAAATGAAAACGAAGAAGAGTTTTTTATTGGTGCAACATATCAAGATTTAGCAAAAGAATGGAGTTTTAACAATATAAACTTGTCAAATTGGTGGTATGGTGCTCCAACACGACAACTTGTTACAGTCTCTCTATTGTTACTGGTTTTATTTAGTAGTCTTTTGATTTGGATGAGGACAACCTTTATTAGTCCTGTGGAAATAGCTAATAACGTAACCCCAATTCCTCAGCAATCAACAAAACCAAAGCGTGGAAAAGTAATTACAACACTTTTGCCAACAAAAACTAATCTAGATCCTACTAGCGAGTTAAACCAAAATAAGATTGCTTTTAATTTCTATCCTAGCAAAAACAATGAAGAGGTATTAAAACTAGATATTCCAAATAACATTGCTACTATGCAGGTTTTTTTTAATATTGATCATTTTTCTAATGATCAGGAATATCTAGCGGTTATAGAAACAACTGAACCAAATGCTACTTCAGTATGGAGACAAGTAATAGTTAAAGAAAAAACCGAATTTCCATTTTCTATTTCTGTCTCATTAGATCTGCTTACTAAACGAGAATACAATCTAATAATTAAAAGCATTGATAATAATAATATAGAGAAAGAGCTAGAGAGATACAATTTTATGATACATAGAACTAGCTTTGTAAGTCATTGACTCTAAAAGAACCTTTAACAATGCCCTGTTAGGATGGTTTAATAGTCTGAAATCTTAGAGTCACGAAGTGACGAAATAATTGTAGCTTGGGGTGTAAACCCCAAGAATACAATTAGATAGAGCAATAGAGTCCCGAAGGGACGGCATATCTTTTAGCCTAATTTATTATGTCGTCCCTTTGGGACTCCGAGCCTATAACTGGTTCTATCCTTGGCACTTACGTGCCAAGCTACAAATATGTCGTCCCTTCGGGACTTAAGACCATTAAACAACCCTGATGCCCTGTTAAGGGCATTTGACAATAGCCCAGTGATTTATCGCTGGGCTAGGCTATGGAATGAGGGTTGAGCCACCTAGTAGGGTGAAAGCCCCCCAAATAATAGGTGATTGGTATTTTGGATCTGAACTAGTAATAAACTCTTTTTGAGTACGACATAAAGCTTCTAAATTATTTTGACCAAGTATCTTTTTCTGGTGAAATTTAATAAAAAACTCTGCTGATAGCTCATCATCTATTTGCCATAAGCTAGCTATCACAGTAGGAATTTTTGCAGCTAAAAACGAACGGGCTAAACTAATAGTGCCTTCACCAAGCTTATTTTGTCCGCTACCAGTATGACAAGCTGACAGTATAGCTAAACGTGTTTTAGTAAAATTGTATTTGTGTAATTCATAAGCATACATAGCACTATCATTAACTGATGAAGGTTGTAGGCAATTACTTGATGTAAAAACTAAATGTGAGTAGAGAGGAAAAAATTTATTTTCTACACCATGACCAGCAAAATGAATAACACTATAATTGTTAGCATTTCTGTAAAACGCTCTTTTAGTAGAGGTTTCATCAAGAAGTAAAGCAAAGTTTACAAGCTGACCTCTAATGCGCGATTTCTCATATATATTTTTAACTTCCTGAACTTCTTTAGTAACAAATGGGATATCTGGTAAATCAGGAAATATATTTTTATCAACACTAGGGTTGCCAATAATTAATATACTTTTATCATCATTTTTAACTAGCTCCCTGTCTTTAATTAAACATTGTGCAAATATTGTTGCGCTAGGCGCGTGAGCGATTGGCCAATCTTGAATTAGATAGCAGTCTGTTTTGGGGCTGTTTAATAAAGAAAACGGAATATCATTCAATGATTTATCAGCAACTACAACTAGATTAGCTGAGGAAGGAATATATTTAGTTACAGGGCTAACTATGAGCTTATAGAGCTGCTGAGACAATGCTGTTAATGAGTTATCTAGTTTATTGTTTTCAATAGCATCCCTTATTTTTCTCACTAATTGATCTATATCATTTTGCTCAGTTATTATTTTGACTAAATTAACTTTATATTTGCTAACTACCCAAGCAAATGTTTGATGCTCCATAACAGAGTACTCAATAATAACAGTATTATTAGGTAAAATTTTTTGTATTTCTAAAATAGAAAAAGGTGAACCATAGCTATAGCTATCAGAACTATCTCTAGTCAAAGGGCTAGAGGCGTTAATAAGATCTAAAAGGCTTCTAGCTCTTGCCTTTTCTAAATAGTTGAAAGCCTCTCTTATATTGCCTCGCGCTATTTGTATTTCTACCATCTGCTCATAAATAGATTGTGATTCTTCAGAAAAAGAGATTTGTTGACTTTCTTCAACAATATTTTCTCTTTGTTTTTCAAATTCTATAATCCCATGAATGATGTCATTTAATACTAATTTTTTATTGCCCAGTAAACTATGTGCTTTAGCCAAAGATTGATAAATATGCGTTAAATAGTATTTATCACGGTAACGGCTAAGACTATTTAGTGAAATGGAAAAAAGCTTTGCAGCACCTTTAGGATCGTCTATTAATTTATAATCTCCTTCAATAATGTTTATGTCTTCTTGAATTAGTCTTCTTAAACGGCCTGTGATATTACTACAATAAGTTTTGGCATCATTAAAATCATTAATCGCAGATTGTTTATCCCCTAAAGAATGATAAGCTAAACTACGTCTAAGCAAAATAATTGAGCTAACTGCATTATCTTTAACAATTGTAGATAATGAAACTGCTTCATTATGAAAGTAAATAGCAGATTTTAGCATTGATAATTTTTGTAATTGGCTACCTATACCAGCCAAAACCAATGCCTTTCTAGCAGTGTTAGTGGGGTAATTTGTTAAAATAGATAAAGCTTTTTTTTGATGAAAAAATATTTGCTCTTTGTCATTTATTTGGCTTAATATTTCAGAAATAACAAAATGCGATGAAGCTATTCCTTCTAAATCTTTGCAAATCTCAAAATACCTTAAGGCTTTATTTTGAGAGTCAAAAGCCAAAGCCGATTGAAACAATTGTCCTTGGAAACTTCCAGTATTACGCCAAATAAGCCCTAATAAATAAGGATAGCTGTGTTTTTCTGCTATTGATGATATTTTTTCTAACTTGGACAAAGCTTGAGAAAAATCTCTCTCCCTTCTAGTAATAAGCAAAGTAACTAGAATTTCTCCAGCTTCATCTTTTAGTTTTATGAAGACATTTAATGCATTAGTAATTTCTATATCCATAGCAGGGGTTTGATTGTCTTCAAATGTTTTATTAGCTTTTTGGTAAGTAATATATGCTTTAGCTAGGTCAATCAAATTGTTTTGAGAGAGCTTTGTTGATGAATATGTGTCAATAGTCTTTATTAGATCATTAACTAAGTTATCTTTTTGTAAAGAAAACAGACTGGCTCCTATTTGCCTAGCTAAACATAAAGTTTCATAAGATGTTTTAGTGTCATTAGCAAGATAGGATCTAGCCCAGTTGGGAAGTAGTTCATTTAAAGCATACATTCTGGCTTGATGAGGGGAAATAGAAACTAAATATTGAACTTTTTTTATTGCATCAGGCAAAGAGATATGTACCTTTTTTATTTCTTGCTCCCAATTTTCTGATGATAAAACAGGTTTATTGTCTAAAGCCATCAAGTAATTGTTGGTTTTCACTAACCAATTTTCATCTTTTTCTTTTTTTAAATAATCTTGCCAAGCTAGTTTGGCCTGCAAAGGTAAATACACATGTTCTAGGACTAGAGAACGATTAAATAATGCTTCTAGTAGGTTTGGATTAATACTTAAAGCTGAGTCTACCAATGAAAGAGCTTGTATGGTGTCTGCAAAACCGTCTGTTTTGTTACCTCGAATAAAATAAATAACTGCTAAGTTATTTATTAAACAAGCATTTCTAGGAGAAGCTTCTAGATCTCTTTCCAATTGAGTAATTTGGTCTGTTATTTCTTGTATTGAATAAGGGGTTTGGGTTAAATCGGCAATATTTTTAGTATCACAACAATCATAACAAAGCCTAGGATTAATAAATATAACTGAAGGAGATTGTTTTTCTATCCCTATTTGGGGTTGCGGTTGATCGTTTTTAAGGTGTGTTATTTGCCAAGCTATAACTACTGCTAATAATACAGTTACCAGTAAAAAAAGTGTTTTTACAGGGTTTAGTAATAAGAGTAGAAGTGCTATTTTTGAATAAGGCTTATGGGTTTTTCTTGGGAAAAACAATTTACTATACATGGGGTTTGTTTTATAACTTGTTGATTATAAAGAGGGCAGACACATAGGTCTGCCCCTACTAATAAAATTCTTTCTAAAAGAATCATACACTATCTTACTACAACATCAAAACTTATAGGCTATGTTACTAGCTAATTTAACTGCTGTTAGACAATCTATCAAGCCTGAGCCTACACAGACAGTATTATAGGGTAAGGGAGTACAAGAATTTTTGATTATATGCTGAATTTGTTGTGGAGTAAGAGTAGGGTTTTTAGCAAGCAACAGTGCTGCCAATCCAGCAACTTGAGCCGCAGCACCACTTGTTCCCCACCAATCTTTTACTTCATAATATTTTCCCCAAAGAACCTCTCCATAAGTTGGAGCAACACAATCTGGTTTAATACTATTTCTAGCAAATTGCCCAGGGCCACGGCTACTATCTCTATGACCAAAGCCATAGCCTTTTTTAGGAAGACGATCTAAACAATTATTCTCATCTACAGTACTAACGCAAATAACTTCATCTAGAGAGTTTGCTCCCCAAATAGAGTTTTTACATTCATTGGTTTTATTACCACAACGTAGAACATGATTATTACCAGCAGGAAAAATAACAACTATTCCTTTACTAACAGCAGATCTAACCATTTTTAGAAAAGGGGCGTTAAAATCTTGGTTTGCAACTTCCTTCTTAGAAACGCCATAAGAGTTATTTATTACAAGCCTGTCAATTTTTTTACTTTCTACTAATCCTATTAAATACTCATAAATTAAACACAATTGTTCTTCGTCAAAATTTGTCTGGCAAGAAATCAATGTGGCATCTGGAGCTACTCCGTTATAACGCCCACCAATATCCATAGTAGCAGCAGCAATACAACCTACCATTGAACCATGGCCTACATTGTCACTCCAAGCATTATGATAGCAAGGCCAGCTATATTTAGATCTTTTCCAGATAGGGAATTCTGGCATGTCGCTAATACCTGTGTCTACAACTGCAATATGCACACCTTTACCACGACTAATCAACCAGCTTTTATCTGCTTTTATGTGAGTAATAACATTGTGTAAGCTATTGGTTTTCATAATGTAATGTAATAAGCCCAGTAATAAAGCCCAGTAATAAGCCCAGCCATAAATGACTGGGCTATTATAAATTGCCCTTAGCAGGGCAAAAGAATGAAAGTAAAGAAAAGTAATTTATGCTTTGGGGTCAGGGTTATAAATAATCGAAGCACATAATAAAGGTTTAGGATATTCTGGCCCAACGGCACTTCTAACAGGGATTCGTGGTGTGATTGGATACTTTTTAGCAATTAAATAGGCTAATTCAAAATCTATAGTATTTTCTGGGTCATCCATTTTTACAGCTTCTAAACCGTCTGGTGGAATATTAGAGATAGATAACTCCAGTTTTTCACCATTCTTTGGAGAAAAAGTTAAGCCTTGGTTAGTTCGTTTAGAAAATATCTCAACTTCATTAGAATCAATATCTATTTCATACATTGCGCAAGAAGCTATCTTCTGTTTATATTTATTTGTACTAGGCGAAAAATAATATTCATCGGTAGAAATATATTCTGCGGGATTTGTACCTATAGTTCCAGATGTTAATTGTAGTCGTGCTGCTATACCAACTGTGCTTAAGTTCTCTTCGTTGGCAAAACATTCATCTTTAACAGCTAACCCTCCTAATTCTGGATAAATGTTGCTTGTTGAAGGAATTAAATAGAAATTCTTTTCCTGTTCTGCATTTAGTACCTTCAAACTATTTTGTGGTAATGGTTTACCATCTACTCTTATTTCTATTTCATCCCCATTAAATACCCATTGCCCCTTTGGTAAATTGTTTTCAGAGTTTGATTGAATAAAGAAAAAGGGCTGGTTTTCGCCTAAAACCAAATCTGCTAAGTTAAACTTTATAGCAGGTAGGTGTGATACGTGTCGAACACCACTAGAAGCAACACCAGGAGCACGAGCATCTATCAAAAATACTCGCATAGATTTGTTTACTTTTGTATTAGGAACAAAAGCACATAAACCAAAAAATTTTACTTGTAATTTGAAACTCATAATTAAGCATTCTCCTTTAGCTGTTATATAGGAATATTGGTCAACCTAGCCGTAAACGACTGGGTATTGTCATTAGCCCTTCTTAGGGCTTAAGAGCAGAAATTAAAAATATTGGTCAACCCAGCCGTAAACGACTGGGCTATTGTCATTAGCCCTTCTTAGGGCTTAAGAGCAGAAATTAAAGAAGTTTTCATTATTTAATCCATGTAAATACGCTATTATCATTTTCATACAATTTAGTACCATTGATTATTTTTAAGTGTTTTCTATATAAGAAAACGCTAATGGCTATTAAAACCCCTGATATTTTTGCCAAAGGTTACAAAGCTTATAGTTTTTGTTTTGACCCTAAAAATATCAAATGTATCAAAGGAAAACTTATGTCCGTAGAAATCACAGTACTTATAAAAAAATGGCAAGAAGGAAATATTGAGGCAAGAAACCAGCTTTTTGAACAAGTTAACAGCGAACTTAGGCAAATAGCTGTAAATAAGCTACATCAACACCAGAGCGAAGTATTACTACAACCAACCGTATTGGTTAACGAAGCTTTTATAAAGATGGTCAACCAACAAGAAATTGATATAAGTGATCGTAAACATTTTTTTGCTATTGCAGCCATAGTTATATTCCAAACTATTTGTGATTACAAAAGACAAGAAAATGCTTTGAAACGAGGAGGAGAACTACAAAGAGTCTCGTTTTCTGGGATACAACTAGCTGTACCAAATATGGAAATTGACTTTCTTGCCCTAAAACAAGCCTTAGACGAGCTTGCCGGAAAAGATGAACGTGCTGCTAATGTATTTCTATTAAAAAACTTACTAGGGCTTACTATAAAAGAAATTTGTGACATAGTTAATATTAGCCATTCTGTAGTAGAAACAGACCTACGTTTTGCCAAAGCCTGGTTAAAGAATAAATTGTTTTGATAGCTATTTAACAGAAGGTATAATGATCCCCAAAAACTGGATTAGAGTCATTGTGGTATCGTGCTCCTCGTTATTTGGACTAAAAAGCATGAAAATGAATATAGGTAAGTATTTGATACGCATAGGGTTGTTTTTTGCATAACTTGCTTTTGCTTAAGTTAACAATCTTTTTGAAATTTTATTTGGAGGGTTTGGGTTGTGTCATTTGATAAAGATAAATTCTTGAAATCAGCAGAAAAATACCTGCAACAAGGCAAAATGGCTGCTGCTATTGGTGAGTATGAAAAAATACTAGATATAGACCCTAGTGACATTAATATAATTAATACATTAGGAGACCTTTATGCTCGTACAGGGCAAAATAAAGAAGCTATAGAATATTACTTAAAAATAGCAGACAATTACCGTAGGCATAATGATATAGTTAAAGCTATTGCGATGTATAAAAAGACCCAAAAAATAGATGCCTCCAATACAGATGTTTGTCTTAGGTTAGCTGAGCTTTATGCACATCAACAACATAATGTTGAAGCTAAACAGCAGTATAATATAGTGTTAGAGGTTTATAGACGTGAGGGTAAAACAAAGCAAGCTCTAAAGATGATGAAGGCAATTTCTGACCTTGACCCAGAAGATATTAACTTAAGGGTTGAAATAGCAAGATCTTATAAAGATGAAAATATGAATAATGAAGCTAAAGAGATGTTTAGCTCCTTGGGCGAGACTCTAATTAGCAAAGATCGGGTAAATGAAGGGATCTATTCTTTTCAACAAGCTTTGGCTTTAGATTATAACTATAAACCTGCTTTTAAGGGGCTGGTACAAGCTTATGCACAGAATAGTGAAATAGATAAAGCTTTTGGTATGCTAAACGATGTACTAAGTAAACACCCTCAAGATGTAGAATATTTAGATATATTAGGTACTGTTTATCTTAAGGCTAAAACACCAGAGCAAGCAGAAGCAACATTTAGCTATCTTTACCAAATAGACAAAGCTTACTATACAAAAATACTAGATGTAGCAAGGCTTTTCTTAGAAAAAGGGCAAACAGATCAAGCGGTTACGGTAATAGACTATTGCTTAGAATATTTACTAGAACTTAAAGAAGAAGGGCTAGCAACAGCGATACTAACAGATATTTTGAAATTAAATGCGTCTCATATGCAGGCACTACGACGTTTAGGCTATATTTATATGAGTACGCAGAAAACTAGTAACTTAATTTCTACTCTAAAACTCTTTGTTCAAGCGGCTTTAAGCCAAGGTAATAAACCAGAAGCTTTTATGGCTTTGCAACAGTTATTAACCCTTGAGCCTAATGAGGAAGCAAAAGCACAACTAGTTAACCTAAAAGAAGATGATCCAAGTGTTGATGATAGTATTGCTAAAGATCCTCTCTTACAAACATTTAATCCTCTTACCACTTCAGTTAATGCTGACACTCCTGCACCACAGGAAGAAACAAAAAAAGTTATTCGTAGTAGCACTCGTACTTCTGCTTTACTTGCAGGAATGGCTAGCCAAAACCCTGAAATAATGGATGGCCAAATTGAACTGTTAGAAGAAATGGTAGTAACTTATCCTGATTATATTGAAGCTAGGGTAAAACTAAAAAATAGCTATATGGAGCGAGGTTTAAAAGAAAAAGCCGCAGAGCAATTTTTAACCTTAGGGAAAATCTATGAGGCTCAAGGTAATAAAGAATTAGCTCGTGAAATGTTGACTGAAGGCTATAAGCTTAGCATATTAACAGGGGGGGTTACTACTGCGCCAACTTTAGCAGATGCAAACCCATTAAATCGGACAGGGGCTTTTAATAGGGCTACAGGCACTACAGGTACACACTCAGTAGCACCAGCACAGCCTCCTGCTACTGCCAAAGGCCGAATAAGTAGTTTAAGCGGGGCTTTTCAAAAAACACCAATTAACCCAACAGTAGGATTTCCAGGATCTTTTAATAGAAGTTCAGCAGATATTTCTAGTCGATTACTTACTAATAAAGTCTTAAAAAAGGAATGGAAACGAGCTTGTCGTTATAGCCGGTTGATTGCATTAATTATTGTTAAAGTAGATGATTTTGCTTCTTATCTAGAAACTTTTGGTGAAGAAATGGCAGAAAATTGTTTTAAGAAAATTGCTGACACCCTTATATCAGAACTAAATAGACCAGGAGATGAGTTAATTACCTATTCAGGAGAAGGCTTTGCTGTTGTACTGCCAGAAACTCCTTCTGAGGGAGCAAAAGTTGTAGCAGAACGGTTGCGTGTTTGTGTCGAAGGCTTGTCAATTTCTCATGTTAATGTTAATCAATGGGTTACAGTTAATTTTGGTGTAGCTAGCAGTGCTCCTACTCGCAATTCTACTCCTGATGAATTAATAGAAATGGCTTGTGCAGCACAGACTCAAGCTTCTATTGGTGGAGGAAATCGAGTTGTTACTCTATAGCTAACTCAATACATATAGAATTTACTATGTAAGCTATTGAAATACATAACTCTTAATGTCACGTTAATGACATCTGATAATAGCCCAGTCCTTTAGGGCTGGGAGTTGGGAATTGGGAACTAATTCTAATTTTTATTTTTCTTAGAAAGATTTAATATTTTAAACCTTTTTGATATAAGGTGTTATGCAAATTGCTAAAATCGTTGGTTCAGAGTCACATATTGAATATATTGCTCGTGTAATGGACACCTTAGATGTAGACGACCCGCCAAAGCCTAGTGATTATGGGTTAGGACAGTTTGTTTCTATTAAAGCAAATGACCTTAATGTTATAGGAGTAATTTCTAACACAGAATTAATTAACCCTAATTTTGGTTTGTTAAGTTTACGCTTAGCTTCAAAGGAAAGTAATCAACTGTTTTCACCAGACTACTTACACGAACAAGGAGTAATGATTAGAGTTCTACTATTAGGATGGTTAGAAAATAATATTGGAGTACACAAAACACCATTAGAGGTTTTGCCTGTACAATCTCTAGTAACAGTTTTAGAACCAGAGAAAATTCAAGCTTTTCATCGTAATAACGAAGGAAAACTATCTGTCGGCTATTATACTCAAGTAATGCGCGTAGGTGGGTTAATGAGTAATGCTTTGTTAAATCTTATAATAGGGAAGTTGCAAGACTTTGCCTCCCAAGATGAACAAAAAAGGTTAGCTCTCTTAAAACAAAACCTTAACTGGCAAGAAACCCTAGGAAGTTTTTTTGGTCGAGGGTAAAAAAATAAAATAGCCCTATTACAAAGACTACGTATATTGCCTAGGTATACCATAGGATTTTCTGGTAACTAAAAAATATTTTTACACTT
>JAHFUF010000591.1 GCA_023265235.1 Blastocatellia bacterium | reverse complement strand
TTAGGATTATTTGGTAATTGAAAATCTATGGTTTTCTTTTCCTTAAAAGCAAGTTGTGGGTATAGAGTTTTTAAGTTTATTGCCCAATAAAAATCAGCTTTTGTTTTTAATAATAATAGCTCTGTCCCTGTAATAGAGCGTATTTCATCAAGGTTTAGATCTTTTGCCCAACCATCAGAACCATTAAAACCTCTTTGAATAGTCTCAGACTTAGAAACATTTACTTTTAACATAATATTATTACGAGCCTTAGCATAGATCTCTAAAGGCATATTAACCCCTGTTGAGCCAATTTTATACGTACCTTTTAGTATACGAGAGGTTATTTTTTGTAACGCCTCTTTTCCTCCTAATGCTTTGACATAATTATCAAGCACTTGGTCTAGAGTAGGGTTCTGTTGAGCGAATACACCAATATGGACAAATAAAACTAAGCTAACAAGAAAGAATATTAAAACTAATTTTTTCATAGCATTACCCGTAAGCATTTTACTCGATGTTAAAAAACTCTACGCTGCTTAAAATCCAGCTATTATTGTTACGTTGCAAAATATAAAGAGCTTCTCCACTTTGTTCACGTTTATTAATATCTACTGCTGTAACAATTACATCAACAGCAACTTTATTAGCAGAAATAGTTTCTACTCTAAGAACCTCTGTTGACCAGCTTTCAGGCTTATTTCCTATTAAACCACGTACAAATTTATTTAAGTTAGCACGAAGAATTACAGCTTCTAGAGCTTGTGAAGTAGAGTCTTTAATTGCCTTATCTAGCTGACTCATAAAGCTTTTTACTGATTCCTCTGAAACAGGGGTTTGATTAGCTGCTTGTTCAGTGTCTATTAATTTGTTTCTAATAAAACTGTTGTCTTTACTTACTGTGATAGCGCGACGAAAGTATTCTATTGCTTCTTTAGGCTTTTTTTGATTTAACGCCATTTCCCCTAATAGATAATTTACCCAGGTAATAGAATAAACTGGTAGTACACCTGAGGCTAAAATAGTGTCTATTTCGGTTTTAGCTTCACTAGATTTGTTTGCGCCTAGTAAAGTACGAGCTAGCAAAGTACGTAAGACTAAATTATTTGGTTCACGTTGTAAGGCTTCTCTAATTTTTGCTTCTGCTTCTGGGTAAGACCGCTTGTTAAATAAAATATTAGCATCCTTAAAGAGTGTAAATGGAGAGGTTACTATTGGGCGAGAATCGTTATCATAACTAGTTTGTGGATAGAATTTGTCTGGGTCGACTTCAACAGAAGTAATTTTTTCTGCTGTCTTAAAAATCACTTCACCTCGGCCTTGAGAAGGCAGTAGCACCATTTGATAAAGCTTTTGACCTTTTTCTGTTATTGCAAGCACTTTTACTTGGACATTACCTGTTCCTAAATTACGCAAAGCACAAACCCAGCCACCATCTGTGGCTACAGGTACGCCAATAATAAAATCAGGATCAACAATCTTTTCAAACCATTGATCAAAAAATAAATCTAAGTCTTTATTAGCCATAATCACAGCTTTACGAAGGTCATCAAAACGCATTTGATGGGTTTTGTTGTTAATCAACTCTTTGATTAATAAAAGGGTTTTATCTCTACCTAATTGTTGCTCAATAATTCGCAACATTAATGGTGCTTTATTTAACATGCTAGTAGTATATGAACTGTCTATTGGGGAAATACCTAATAGGGCACCATCGCTCTTAGTGTTGGCTATTGGAGCATAAGCCCGAATACGACGTGCAAAAAACTCTTGTCCCCCAATTTCACCAAAGCGTTTTTCAAAATAAAGACCAGCTAAATAAACAGGTAAAGCATCTTGTAGGATTGTCCAACCACGACCTCGCGGAGTGATTTCTCCACCTATTTTACTTTTTAATAAAGCACGAGCAAGAAATTCAATTGTTTCTAGGTCTATAGCATCACGTCGAAAAAAATCTTCACTAATGATTAGCGTTGTCCCAGCTACATAAGAAGCTACTTGTGCGGAACTTATTACTCGCAACTGTTTAGGAGGAGTAATCCCTAATAACTGATTGTAGAAGTCTAGGATTTGCTCTATTTCTTTAGTTAATGTTTCTGCTTGTTTACGAGCATTACCTGCTAAAGCACGAGGATAAAGAAATTCTACTGTAGTGTCACGACTTTTTACTTCAAAAGGATCGTCATAGTTACCAGAAAGTAAAACCCCTTGACTAAGAAGATTTTGCTCAAAAGTAGCTGTATTACCTGACAAACGACGTAAGCCATCTGACTGAGGACGTTCATTTTCACTACTATTAACTTGTAAATTTATTGGTGCAACATCAACGCCATAAGTAAGAGCAAAAGGAGTATGAACCAGTGGTAGCCAAAAACTTTCTGGAAGCAGTACTGTACCACTAGGGACAATTGCACCAATAGAAGTGCTTTCTTTTATTTCTAAAGAATAGTTTAGGCTGATTGTTGCTGTTGCTCCTGGTGCTAAGGCTTTAGGAAAATCTAGTGAGATATTATTTAACTCTATTAGCCTTTCGTCAGGTTTTTGACGGGCTTCAACGGTTGTTGAATCAATTTGTGCACTAGTAACTTTAGCACGTTTATTAAGCTTAAAATTAATAAATGGGCCGCTACGCCCTTGGGTAGTATTATTAATAACTACAAGTTTGGCTTGGATTTGTGCTGAATTAGTGGTTGGTTGGAGTTGGACATTAACATCAAAGCGTTGAATATCATAGTCTTGTGCGTTGGCGTTATCAGCAGATAGTAAAATCACTAGCAAAATACACCAAAATAACATACGCGACAACATTAATTTACACCTCATTGTTTTCTAAACTCACGTTAAACATAAGACGATTAATAAGTTAATCATTGCTATGCATTTCTATGATGCTGGGTTTCTCACCAAAGAATCAATCTTTTTGAGCATAATCAATAAAGCTTCTAGTCGATCTAGTGGAAGTGCATTAGGGCCATCACTTAAAGCTATAGCAGGGTTATCATGTACTTCCATAAATATTCCATCTACTCCACACCCAACACCAGCACGAGCTAGGGTTTCGATATACTTAGAATCCCCTCCAGTAGCGTTGCCTAGCCCTCCAGGGCGTTGTAAAGAGTGTGTTATATCAAAAACTACAGGTTGGCCAAACTCGCGCATAATTGGGAAGGATCTCATATCTACCACCAAATTATTATAACCAAAACTCGCGCCTCTTTCTGTCAAAATACAATTTGGATTACCAGCCGCTTGTATTTTTTCTACTACATTACGCATATCCCAAGGAGCTAGAAATTGCCCTTTTTTAACATTAACTATGCGGTTGCTTTGTGCTGCTTCTACAAGTAAGTCTGTTTGGCGACATAGGAAAGCTGGAATTTGAATAATATCAACCACCTCTGCAACAGTACTTACTTGTGCTACTTCATGCACGTCAGTTAGTATTGGTAAGTTAAACTCATTACGAATTAGTTTTAGTATTCGTAGTCCTTCTAAGAGTCCTAGACCACGAAATGAGTTTATAGAGGTACGATTAGCTTTGTCGTAAGAAGCTTTGAAAATGTAACAAATATTTAAGCGATCAGTAATGGCTTTTATTTCTCTTGCCATTTTTACTGCATGGTCTTGATTTTCTATAACACAAGGGCCAGCAATAAGAAAGAACTGTTTTTCTGTAAATATTTTTTCTTTGATTTCTTTGTGTAGTAAGTCCATAAATTTTATTAACAAGATTATTAACAAGATTATTGATAAATTAATTAACCTGAGGATATTACTAGGGCTAATATTAAATGAATTGTTAATTGTTTATCAATCTAGGCAAAGCGTTATCTTATAAACGTAACCGTTCACGGGTATTAAGCAGCAAGAGAAAGGTTAGATTCGGATTGAGCTAAAAAAATGTCAGGCAAAAGAGAAGGAGCAACGTTGCCATTACGAAAAGCTAGGCAAGACTCA
>JAHFUF010000590.1 GCA_023265235.1 Blastocatellia bacterium | reverse complement strand
ACAACATTTTGAGCAGTCGTTTTTAGCTGAAAAACACGCTTTTGCTGTTCCTTAATAAGCTTATTTGCTAAAGATTTGTCTTCAAGTTCAGTAATAAATTGTTCTGATTGTTTAGTAAAGTCTTTTATTACGCTAGCTAATTGTTTTTCAAATTCTTTTTGGCGTGATTGCTCTTGTAGAGAAAAATCTTCACTTAGGCGTTGATATTTTTCTGCTGTACTTTGACGTTCGCTTTCTAGAGCAATATTTAAATCTTGCCAGCGTTCTGCTTCTGTTTTAATAGTTCGCAGGAAGTTTGCTTGATGAAGGTCTCTTTGGTCAAGTCTTTTTCTTGCTAATAATAAAACTTCTTCCTGTAACCCTAACCGACGAGCTATGTCAATTCCACTAGAAGTACCTGCAATATCAATAAGTAATCGGTAAGTTGGTTGTAAAGTAATTTCATTAAATTCTACTGAAGCATTTACTACTCCTGGTGTTTCTGTAGCATAAAACTTTAGCGGATTATAATGAGTAGAAACTAGCACGATAGCCCCTTTTTGCTTAAAGTAGTCTACTATTGCAACACCTAAAGCCGCGCCTTCTTCAGGGTCTGTTCCTGTACCAACTTCATCAAGCATCACCAAAGCAGGCGGCTCAAGAACAGATGCCATTTGGCTAATATTACGTATATGAGAAGAAAAAGTAGAAAGATTAGCAGCAATTGATTGATGGTCACCAATATCAGCTAGGACTTGTTTAAATATTGGAAGTTGTGCACTATGAGCAGGAACATGCATTCCAGCTTGTGCCATTAGTGCTAGTAGACCTACAGTTTTTAATACTACAGTTTTACCACCAGCATTAGGGCCACTTATTACCATTGCATTACGGTTGTTGTTAAGTGCCAGAGAAATAGGAACAACCCTATTACTTGTGCCACGTAAATTATGTTCAAGCAGTGGATGACGAGCGGAGACTAAACTTAGTTCTCCTTGATTGTTCATTTGTGGCCGAATACAGTTATAATCACGAGCAAAATTAGCCTTTGCAATTACAACATCTAACTCACAAAGTGCTTTAATTAGACTTTTTAACCCAGGAAGCTCCTTACGTAACTGCTCGGAAAGACTAAAAAGAATTTTTGTTACTTCAGCTTCTTCTAACTCTTTTAGTCGTACCATTTCATTATTTTCTTCAATGGTCGATATTGGCTCAACAAAGGCTGTTGCACCACTAGAAGACATTGCATGAACAACTCCAGGAACTCGGCTACGAGTATCATTACGTACAGGAATAACAAATCGACCATTACGAACAGTAACAAAATCATCCTGCACAGCATGTTCTTGTCCTGCTTGTTCTAAAACACTGGTCAAGTGTTTGTAAATACGTGTTCTAAGTGTGTTTATTTCTCTGCGCAAGCGTTTAAGTTCTGGGCTAGCGTCTTCATTTATTTCCCCAGAAGGAAGCAAAGTATTGCGCAGTCGCTGATGTAAGGCAGATAGGTTAGGAATTTGATTAATAATAGACGCTAGAGTAGGAAACCTTGCTTCTACTTCACGAAATTCTAAGCGCAGTCCATTACCTGTGCTAATAATGCTTTGAAGTTCTAGCATTTCTTGAGCAGAAAGGTAAGTATTAGCTATAGCTAAACGCTCAAGTAAAGGAGCAGGATCAGTCATCTCAGAAATTCTAATCTGCCCAAGTTCCCGTTGATAATCTGAGCATTCTTTTACTTCTAAATGACTACGCTCAATTATAGCTAGGTTTTCTTGAGGGCTAAGTTCTAATAATTGTTTATGTCCGACGGGTGTTTGGGCGTAAGTTGATAGTAGACTACGCAACTCATTAAACTCTAATGGTTCAAAAGCTTGTTGGTTCATAAAACTTAAGTTGCCTATATCTTGCCTTTTTAGGCAAAAAGAATAAACTCTGATAATAGAAGTTAGTAACTAATTTCGTCAAGAGCTATGCTGCACATATATTACAAAAACAGATTGCAAAGCGTTACTAGCTCATCTAAAATTTTTTGTTTATCGCCTAGTTTATAATTCTAAACATTTTTCCTATTTCTATATTGATAACTAAAAATATAATTTTAGTTAATCAACCTAGGTTAAACTTTTGGTTTAGTGGCGATCTTAAGGCTCTAATAATAATGGAGGTATTTTTTCTTAAGATGTTAAGACTTTTAAATAATAGTAAACGTTCACAAAAGGCTATTTGGATATTAGCTTCAGTAGTAGTAGTAGCAGGTATGGTGGTTTTTTACGCGCCGATGCGCGGAACACCTCTTGTTTCTAATAGTGGGAAGGAATTACCTCTTGGAGATAAGGACTTAGTTGCTAAAGTAGACAAAGAAATAATTACTGCTCAAGACTATATGTCTGGCCTTACTAATATGATGCAGATGTACAAACAGTTTATGAACCAAGGTGGTAAGGAAATGGATCTAAACCAGGTTAAAAGCATGGGATTAGATAAAAACTTACTTCAAAGCTTGATTCGTAAAAAGATTGTTGAACTAGAAATCAAACGCCTTAACCTAGAAGCCTCTGATGAAGAAGTAAAAGCTCGTATTCGAGAGCAATTTACAGTTGAGGGTAAGTGGATAGGCTATGATAAATACCAACGTTATATAGAAAGATCTGGTCAAACTGTCAGCCAATTTGAACAATCTTTGCGTGAACAAATTGCAGATGAGAAATTACGTAGCCTGATTACTAGCGCGATCCAAATTTCTCCTCAAGAAGTACAAGAACAATTTAACCGTGAAAATACTACTTTTAATGTAGTTTACAGTGTAGTTGACTCTAGTAAATTAACTGATAAAGTTACAGTTGATGATGCTGAGCTAAAAACCTACTTTGACAAGCACAAAGCTGAATTTCACATTGAGAAAACACAACGTAAAGCAGAATATATTTATGTTAGCCAAGAGGCTGTATCTAAAACCTTACAAGTTACAGACGAAGAACTAAAAAAAGACTATGACCCTGAAAAGTTTGTTTCTGAAGTTAGGGTACAACAAATCCTCTTAAAAGCTTTGGCTGAAAAAGACAAACCTGAAGTTCAGAAAAAAGTCGCAGAACTAATAACTCGTGCTAAAGGTACTAGTGGGGCTAAGGCAGAAGATTTTGGTACATTAGCTAGAGGCAATTCTCAAGACACTGCTACAAAAGATAAAGATGGTGACCTAGGATTTATTAAAAAAGATTCCCTTAAGCCAGGAAGCTACTTGCAGCGTGCTTTTGCAATGCAGCCTAATGAGATTAGCGATCTGGTTACTGAGGGTAATAATTTTTATATTTTGAAGGTTACTGAACGTAAAAACAAAACTTTTGAAGAAGCCAAAGAATCTTTGCTAGCCTCTGCTCGTAACAGGCTGGCTTACAAAAAAGCTTCTGAGCTAGCTGATGATGTAGTAAAACAACTAGCTGAAAAGAAAGATATCAAAGCAGTAGTAGCTGATATTGCTCAAAAACAAGGATTAACCCCAGAACAAACCTTAAAACAAACTCCTTTGTTTGCTGCTGGTGATAATGTTCCAGATATTGGTAGCAACCCTTCTTTTGAAGAAGCTGTTGCTAATCTAAAGGCTGTTGGTGATGTTGGGGTTAAAACAGGTGTTCGAGGTGGTTTTGCTATTGCTAAACTCCTTGAACTAAAAGAACCACATGATGCAACTTTAGAAGAAGTTAAAGACAAAGTTGTAGAAAAGTATAAAAAAGATAAAGTTAAAGACGTAGCAGCAGAACAAGCCAAATCCCTTTTAGCTGCGGCTAATAACACAACTGATGGGCTTAAAGCTGCAATAGAAAAAGCAGGTCTTAAAGCAGAGACTCGTGATGATTTTCGTGATGGTCAGTCATTAGAAAACTTTAATGATATTAGCAAAGTTCTTCCTATAGCATTAAAACTTAAAGTAGGCGAAATTTCTAAAGATCCTATTTTTGGT
>JAHFUF010000589.1 GCA_023265235.1 Blastocatellia bacterium | reverse complement strand
AAAAAGATTAGGCAAAGCTGCTGTTTTTTGTGGTATAACACTCTCATTAACAGCTATTACTTCAGCAATATCAGTATTGCGATGTAGTATGATTTCTACTGAAGGAGTGTCGCCACATCTTACCCAAATCACTTCTGCGCAAGCAATAGGCCTATTATTATCGCCAGAGATATGCATTACATCACCTAAGCCTAATGGTTGAAGAGTATGAATGAGTACACCAAAATTACCAAAAGCTTCTAGTTTTGCTACTTCTTGAAACTGCTCGCCACGTTGATTTTTACCAGAAATTTTTATTGTAAGAGAGGTGTCACCTTGCTCCATAGACCTTCCATTTCTTGCACCAAGACGCCAATATTTAATCAAAATCCTAGTTTTGATGCGTTATTTTTTAAGTTATCAAACTTAAGATAAATCAAGATAATTTATAGATTTGTTTGGTTAATTTCTCTTCGTTTATTAGTTATAAACTCTGAAAAGAAAAAGAAATTTTATGTGCTAACTATACCATAAACTAATAATAATCTTAAAATACTTATTAAGATTATTAACACTTTAGCGTGCTTAGGTTAGATATCATCAAGAATTTTAGTACGTTTATTTTTATATTCTTGCTCTGTAATTAGACCTAATTCTTTAAGATTATCTATCTCTTTTAACCTCTCCTGGGCACGACTATGAGTGGTTTGAACCTGTTGAACTTCTTGAGGGGTTAAGGGACGGCCTTTTTCAAAATAAATTTGTGCTATTTTTCCCATATAAAAAGTAGCAGTATAAACATAGGTAGAAACCAGTAATCCGCCCATTAAAGGAACTCCTACTTTTACTATTGCAACAAAAACTTGCTGTAACATTACCCCTAAACCAAGATTAGTAGCTATTTCTAATGCGGTTTTAGCTGAAAGAGGAATACCATAAACTCTACCTATTGCTTGTACTAATAAAACTTGTACTGGAGTAATTATTAATATATCTGCAATAGGAATAGGCTGTAGTGCCAGTGCTGCACAAGCAGTAGCAGCAATATGAGACAATTGTTTAGCTGTCTCACGTTTACTCTCTACACTAGACCTTTCTGGATCAATATCTGCCAAAATCGTTTGATAAGTAGCATTAAGGTCATCAATAAAACTTTCAACAGGAGAAATAATAGAGGGTTCAAGCGTTTCTATAGAATCCATAGATTCTCTAGATTCTATTTTTTCTACTCCTAATTGGTCAAAACAAATGTTACACCAATGTTCAGAAGGTTTACATTTTAAGAACCATTCTTCAAACTGTTGTTTACCAGTTTTTTCATATCTATTATAAAACCGTTTAAGCTCTGTACCACAGTCACAAAAAACTACATAATAACTAATTTGTTCTAGTCGAGGAATGTTGTAGTGTCGCATTTTTTCTCCTAAGAAGTAGCGAGAATTTTTAATCTTAATAAACCCACCGCTATCAAGCAACTAACTAAATTCCCTAAGCGTTAGGCTATACTATTAAAAATCTTTTCTCCTTCACTAGCTTGGAAGTCGCAAACTATTTAAGGTAAAGTATCAAAACGATCGTCCAAGACAAGTTTTATTTTTGTAAGCATAATTTGTGGGAATAAAGTGTTAAAGAGTTTAGTTACCAAAATTTTCACAAACAAAAACCTGAGGAAAATATATCATGAACTTGAGAAAATCCCATCTAGCAATGTTACTAGTCTTACTTGTGCCACAAATGGTATTGGCAGAAGGTTTTGGGCTAAGCCCAAATGCCGAAAGATTTGAAATTATTAAATACACTGCTATTTTTATTGTTAGTTGTATAGTTGTTTTTTTCCTGCTAATTCGACTAACAATCATTCCTTTCCTAGTAAAAAACTACTATTCACTCTCTGATGCCACACACATTGGGATTTCTTTACTTATTCTCTACTCACTTAATCTTTTTACCTTAATTTTTTTCCGGCTTTATACAGGTTCTGCTTGGCGAGCAATATTTGTTGTAATTGCCGCTTTTTGGTTTATACACCTTTTGCTTAAAGTGATCTTGTCAAACCGAGGCGAAGAATAGAAAGGAAACCTTCCAATGAGTTATAGAAATATTGCTCCTAGTAAAACTTCTCTAGATGCTAACGCGGCTAAAGTTCGCCCTACACTCTTAATTGGAGTAGGCGGCACAGGTGGCAACGTCCTACAACGTGTAAGAAATTGGATTGTAGATCAATATGGAAGTATTGATCAGTTTCCTATACTACGTTTTCTTCATTTAGACACTGATGAACGTTCCTCTAAAGACACCAGTAAAGATGCTAGCAAAGACCCGCTTTATAAAAAGAAAGAATTTGTTGATAACGAATGGGTTTCATTAAAAGTTAATGTTGCTCAGTTTTTAGATGTAAATAATTACCCTAGGCTAAAACCTTGGTTCCGCCCTGACCAAAGACTACGAGATCGTGGCGATCTTGGTCAAGGTGCTGGTCAAGTCCGTGTAGCATCTCGCTTAGGTTTCTTTTATCACTATGGAATTAATAAAATTCGCCCTAAGCTAGAATTAATGCTTAAACAATTACGTAGTACTGATCTCAATCAGCTTAATCACCCTGACCTGCGTAACCTACAGCTTTATACAAATACAATTAATGTCTTTGTAATTTGTTCTTCTGCTGGTGGTACTGGCTCAGGAGCATTTTTAGACATAGGTGCATTACTACATTCAATGCAGGGTATTGAGACTCATTTAGTCTTAGTTTTGCCAGAAGTATTTAAGAATCAAGACCCTCGTTGTGTTGCTAATGGCTATGCTGCTTTAACTGAATTAAACCACTATCAATACCGTCATACTTTTCCTATTTACTTTGAGCAAGAAGTACGTCATATGTCACCACCAATCTATCAAAACACCTATCTTATTGATGGTCGTAGTTTTAGTGGTGGTACTACTGTAGATGTTGGTCTTTACTCAATGATTGCAAATGCTTTGATTGAAGACTTTAAGAGCGGTCAATTTAGCGATGATAAGAGGAGTTTTCGTTCTAATATGGCTCAATATACAGACCGTTTAGCTGTTTATGAGCACCTAGCCCGTTATGATAATCGACCACTTTTAGTAGAAACTTTCCCCTGTCGCTATTCTTCTTTTGGAATGAGCCGAATTTATTATCCTCGTGAACAAGTAGTTAAATCTTGTGCTTATCGCTTAGCCTCTAATGTTATGAATTATTGGCTAGGAGGTTCAGACAGAGCCAATGTTACAGATCAAGCCTTATCATTCCTAAAAGATTGTAAGTTAACGTTTGAAGATGTTCGACGTTACCTAGAAACCAAAGACCAAGCCTCCCTAGAACAAATTTGTCGGGTTAAAGTAGATGAAAAAATTGAAAATACCAGTGACCTAAAAGATGGTCGAGCAAAGGAGTTTAAGCATTTTTCTGAAACTTTCTATCGCGATCACTTTCGCCTAGATGACCCAAAAGACTCTGCTCGTTGGGGTGATTTTGTTAGACATATTCGTGAAACTTGTTTTGAACATACATTAAAACTTGCTCAAGAAGAATTACAAAAACTCTTAAAAGAACGCCTTTCCCATCCAAGTTATGGTTTTGATTATGTATTACAAATCCTAGGTACATTGCCTGTAGTTTTGCGTGGCCCTCATTATCGTGAAAAAGCTGCTGCGGCAATGATGGCAGAAGATAAACGCTTGCAACCCAGTCAACGTCAATATCAAGACGCGATTAAAGAACTACAGGATTTAGAAGGATGGTCAGGATTTCAACGAATTGCTGGAGGTTGGCAACAAGCCATTGAAGTCCAGCTAAACAACTGGCGTGAGGGGGGTTATAGCTATTTTCGCGCCCTAGGCTATCGTTTTGTTTATGAAACTTATATAGAATTGGTAGAAGCAATTGCAAACTTTGTTGAAAAAGAACTTCGCTTACGACTATTACAAGTTAATACTATCGTT
>JAHFUF010000588.1 GCA_023265235.1 Blastocatellia bacterium | reverse complement strand
AGCAGGCAAAAAGCATCAAATTTGCAAAAATTAATGCACTAATATCAAAATTATTAGCTGGCTGTAAAGAAATAGGTTGAATTATTGAGCTTATTGCTAAAATCCAAAAAATATTAAAAATATTTGAACCTACTACATTACCAATAGCAATGTCAGATTCTTTACGATAAGCAGCCATTGCAGAAGTTGCTAGCTCAGGTAGCGATGTTCCTACAGATACTATTGTTAAACCAATGAAAGACTCACTTAATCCTAGTGCTAGAGCAAATTTAACTGCTCCTTCAACAATCCAATTACCGCCTAAAATTAAACCTATTAGCCCTAAAACAATCATAATAATAGATCTTGTAGTACTATATTGGTCTACAGCCTCTACAGTTTCTCCCTCATTGGATCTAGCAATATTGATTGTGTAATAGAGAAAAACAAAGAAAAAGCCAATTAATACTAGACCTTCAGACCTGCTAATAATTGACTGATTAACACAGTCTATTAAAGCATCATTGGCCATTGCTGCTACTACCAAAACTGCTAATAGACAAAGAGGGATTTCTATCCAAACCGTGTTTCGCTTAACAGTTAATACACAAATTGTGGCAGAAATCCCTAGTATTAATAAAATATTAGCAATATTGCTACCTAAAATATTCCCAAAAGCCAATTCCGTTTTGCCTTCTAGGGCAGCAATAATGTTAACTACTAATTCAGGGGTAGAAGTGCCAAAAGCTACAATAGTTAATCCTATTACTAAGTTAGAAATATTAAACCTTTTGGCTATGGAAGAAGCACCTTCCACTAGAAAATCTGCTCCCTTGATAAGCACTACAAACCCAATGAAAAAAAGGAAATAGGTCATTTTATGCCTCAACCATTATGGATTAACTTTTACACGCCCATCTAGGCTCGCGGAAATAGGGCTATTTTGGCGAATATGGTTAATAATCAATTTGTTAAGCTCTATATCTGTTTTGGTTAAGTTACTGGCCTTAGCAAACCTTTCTTTATAGCCGCTAGCAACATAAGCTAAGTAATTAGCTGTTGCTACTAAATATTTTCCTTTTGGATCTACTTGTTGATAGCCCAATTGTGGATTAGTCGTATCCACAAGTATTTGAACATTGCTAACAGTTTTATTACTAGTATTAATTGTGTAACGTAGTCCGCAAGTTTGACAAAAAGTATCTGAACCATGTTGACCAACACTAAACGCCAACAGGTCTAGTACTTGTTCTCCTGTCATTGTGGCAGTAACTAATATATTGCTATAGGGCAGGGCGGTTAAGAATGTTTCTTTGTTTATTTGACCTGGAGGAATGGCTGCACGAAAACTACTGCTAGTGTGAAAAAACGCATGTGCTTTAGTGGCTTCTCTGGCAATGTCTGTGACAAAATTCCCTATAAGTGCCTCTCCTTTATCTATGTTAGTGTTGTCAATTAACGTTTTGGCTTCTCCAAGTACTTCAAAGCGATCTGGGTATTTTAATTTTAGTGACTCATACATTGTTTCAACTTTTTGAGCTAAAAAAGTATCTTCAGGGAGTCCTTTTGTAATGGTGATTAGTTCTCCTTTGGCTTTAAGAACTTTGCTTTTACTTACTTGTAAGGTTACATGGCTTAAGTAATTTAGATATTGATAAGGTGAAATAAAATAAGTTTCTGTACCTTCAATCTTGGTCATTTCTGCTTTTAAGTGGCCATGTGTTCCTAGGATTAAGTTTATTCCTGGTATAGTTTTAGCCATTGCAAAATCTTCAGCTAAGTATTGATGCCCACAAGCAATAACGATATCAACTTTTTCTTTTTCTCTTAAAATTTTAACAATTTCTGCTACACGCTTTATTTTTTCTTCCCCTGTCACCCAACGTGTGTTAGTAGGAAGCAAATCTGGTTTTACAATACTAGGAAAATCATTTCCTGCTACAGCAAAAACACCTATTTTTACTCCTCCCCGTTCATAAACCTGAAATTCAGGCAATAGTGCTTTACCACTATCCTTAGATACTAAACCGCTACTAATTACAGGGTAAGTAATATGATTAGCACAATCATTAAAAACCTGTGCACCATAATCAAATTCATGATTACCAAGTGCCATACCATCTAAAATCCCATTAAACCAACCCCATTCTGTACAAGTGTAGGCGTCTGACCAAATAGGATTATTTAAGTTAATCGTGTCGCCACCACTTAGCACTAATACGTTATTGGAGCGTTTTTTAGCTTCTCTAAGAAAGGCAATCACACGAGCAACTCCACCTCTACTATAGTCACCTTCAGCATAACTAGGCAGTGCATGACTATGGTAATCGCTCATGTGATAAATCTCTAATGTAGTTATGGTTTTAGCTGCTTGACTAATAGGCAAGTAGATAGTGAGTGAAAAAATACACAAAGTGCAAAGTAAATAGAGAAACCTTAAATAATATTTCATGGTTAATAGCTAGTTCTAACGTGACAGTTTTTGATTTTTATTAAATTAAACGAATTTATTTTTAATCACAACACCCTTAAGTGTTTCTAGCTTTCCGACAAGCAGGCTTTCTTCAGTATATTGTTAAGCTTAAAATCAAAATTCAATTTTAACTTTATTAACGTTAAGGCTGGAATAGTTAATGTCTCGATTTAGGGATTTATTAGAAGATGATCGTGTACACATTTTTGATGGAGCAATGGGTACAATGCTTTATGCAAAAGGGGTTTACATCAACCGTTGTTTTGATGAACTCAATGTTTCTAATCCTAAAATGGTTTTAGATGTGCATAAAGAATATATTAAAGCTGGTGCAGAGGTTATTGAAACCAACTCTTTTGGGGCAAATTACCTTAAGCTTACTAAACATGGTTTAGAAGATAGAGCATTTGAAATTAATCGCGAGGCTGCCAAAATTGCCCGAGAAGCCGCAGGAGATAAGGTCTGTGTTGCAGGAGCAATGGGGCCTTTAGGAATACGTATTGAACCTTACGGCCCCACTTCTAGAAATGAGGCAAAAGAAATCTTTAAGAAACAAGTCCTAGCCCTACTAGATGTCAAAGATGCCATAGATTGTTTTATCCTAGAGACATTTAGCGACTTAAGCGAAATTAATCAAGCCGTTCGTGCAATCAAAGAACTTTGTGACTTGCCAATTATTGCTCAAATGACTATTCAAACCTTTGGTAAAACAGCTTTTGGCACTGCTCCAGAAACCTTTACTACACAACTGGACGCTTGGGGTGTTGACGTAATAGGGATAAATTGTAATGTTGGGCCACAAGATAGCCTAGATGCTATTCAAATAATGTCTACTGTAACAGAACGTAAGCTATCTGTTCAGCCTAATGCAGGGTTGCCCCGTGAAGTTGATGGACGCAAAATGTATATGTGTTCACCAGAATATATGGCTAAATATGCAAAAAGGTTTATTCAATCAGGGGTTAAATTTATTGGTGGTTGTTGTGGGACTACGCCAGAACATATAAAGCTAATTGCTAATGCTGTTAAGGCTTCTTCTCCACAAAGGGTTGCTGTTTCAGTTTCTGTTCCAAAAGAACGAGCCACTAAAGTAGAAGTTGTTCCTGTTGCTGAAAGGTCTAATTTTGCTCGTAAAATTGCTAATGGTGAATTTGTTACATCAGTGGAAATTGTTCCTGCAAAAGGTTGTGATGCCGCTAAAATGCTAGAAAGTGTCGCAGAATTAAGAGATGCAGGGGTTGATGCAGTTAATATTCCTGATGGGCCACGCGCTCAAAGTCGTATGGGGGCATTAACTACAGCTATTTTGATTCAACAAAAAGTTGGCGGTATTGAACCAGTTGTTCATTATTGTTGTCGAGATCGTAACCTTCTAGGAATGATGTCTGACCTACTTGGTGCTGCTGCACTGGGAATTAATAGCTTACTAATTATTACTGGTGATCCACCTAAAATGGGGCCATACCCTGAGGCTACAGCAGTTTTTGATGTTG
>JAHFUF010000587.1 GCA_023265235.1 Blastocatellia bacterium | reverse complement strand
GATTAGAGTTGCTTGGAATAGACTTTTGGGAAATATGATAAATAACTCCGCCTAAAATAGCTAAAACCAGTGGTAAATACATTAATTTCATATAATTATTAGCACCTGTGCTTTCTCTGCTAAAACTTAATGTTTTTAGCAGAGAAAGCACAGGAAAGAAAGCCACTAAAGCAAAATAGGTGGGAAAATTTCCTCAGTTAGTACCTAAACCCCCTGCTAGTACCCCAAAACCATGTTAGTATTTTAAGAATAACTCTTTATTATTCTGGTAGTTATCTATTAAGGCATAAATATTGCCTTTGCAGCATGACATGAAAGAAGGTGAGGCAATATGGGGAATTTCTATAAAATTGCTATTACAGAACTAGCCAAACAACTCAATACAGATTTAACCAATGGTTTAAGCACAGAAGAAGCTACCGAGCGGCTAAAAAAATATGGCTACAATGAACTAATAGAACAAAATATTAAAAGCCCTTGGGTGATTTTATGGGAGCAACTAACTGCAACTATGGTACTTGTGCTTATTTTTGCTGCTGTAGTTTCAGCCTTCCTAGGAGATTACAAAGACGCTATTGCAATTATAGCAATAGTTATTCTTAATGCTTTGTTAGGGTTAAGCCAAGAATTTAAAGCAGAAAAAGCTATTGCCGCACTAAAAAAACTCGCTGTACCAAGTGTAAAAGTACGTCGCGATGGGATGGTTCAAGAAACCTCTGCTCGTGAACTTGTAGTAGGCGATGTTGTAATGCTTGAAGCAGGAAATATACTGCCTGCTGATTGTAGAGTTAGCGAAAGTGTTAACTTACGTGTTCAAGAATCAGCTTTAACAGGAGAATCCACTGCAGTAGAGAAAGACTATTTATTTGTTGCCCCAACAGACCTCCCCATAGGCGACCGCCGTAATATGCTTTATATGGGAACAATTGTTACATATGGCCGAGGTCAGGGTGTTGTAACTGATACAGGCATGAACACAGAGCTTGGACATATTGCAACGATGATTCAAGGGGTTGATCGTGAAACTACGCCACTACAACGCCGCCTTGACCAAGTAGGACGAGGTTTAATCACTGCAATTACTATTCTAGTTGTAATTATTTTTGTACTAGGGCTACTACGCGGAGAAGAATTAAACTTAATGTTACTCACAGCAGTAAGTTTAGCTGTAGCTGCAATTCCTGAAGCATTGCCCGCTGTAGTAACAATTACACTTGCACTTGGTGCGCAACGAATGCTTAAACGTGAGTAACTAATTCGTAAACTCCCTGCTGTAGAAACCTTAGGATCAATAACAGTGATTTGCTCTGATAAAACTGGAACTTTAACCGAAAATCGTATGACTGTTACCTCTCTTAATGTGTCTGGCAAAAATATTGATTTAGCGTTAGAAGCTAATAAAACTCCTACTCAAAACCCAGCTACACTTTTATTAGTAGGTGCTGCGCTATGTAATGATTCAGTACTAAATCCTAATAGTAGCGATAAGGAAAATATTAACCCTACAGGTGATCCAACTGAAACTGCATTAGTTATTGCAGCAGCAAATCAAAGCTTATCAAAATTTGAGTTAGAACTTCTTTTGCCTCGTATTGCGGAAATACCTTTTGACTCTGAACGTAAACGAATGACAACTGTACATAAATTACCTATAGATATACCTACAAATATACCTACAAATACACCTATAGGTATGCTTACAAATATATCTACAGAAATACCTATAAGTATACCTATAGAATTACCTCCAGAGCCACTTGATCAAATAATAATCAAGCAAAGCTTATTGGATCAAAAATTACCATACATTGCTTTTACTAAAGGGGCTGTAGATAGTTTGTTACACATTACAACTAACGTTTTAGTGGAAGGGAAAATTGAAAAATTAACTAATGCTGGTCGTGAAGAAATTATTAAGGCTCATAATCAAATGACACAAAGTGGTAAGCGTGTCTTAGGGGTAGCATTTCGTGGGGTTAGTTCAGATTTATTAACAAACAACCTTGCGATTCTTGAACAAGAATTAACATTTATTGGTATGTTGGCAATGGTTGATCCTGCTCGACCAGAAGTAAAAGGTGCAGTATTAACCTGTAAGGCTGCTGGTGTTCGCCCTATTATGATTACAGGAGATCATCCGCTTACGGCTCAATATATTGCTAAGGAATTAGAGATTGCTAAAGATGGTCGTATTCTAACAGGTCAAGAACTCGACAAACTCTCATTAGATGAACTGACCAAAGTAGTTGGTGAAGTTTCTATTTATGCTCGTGTTGCACCAGAACATAAACTAAAAATTGTCCAAGCATTGCAAAATAGTGGGCAAGTAGTAGCAATGACTGGTGATGGGGTTAATGATGCACCTGCATTAAAAAAAGCTGATATAGGCGTAGCAATGGGTATTACTGGCACAGATGTGTCTAAAGAAGCTTCTGATATGGTGTTACTTAATGATAATTTCGCTACCATAGTTGCTGCAATTGAAGAAGGCCGGGTTATTTATGACAATATTAAAAAATATATTAAACAAACATTAACAGGTAATTTAGGAGCAATTTGGGTGACATTATTTGCACCGCTTTTAGGAATGCCTATTCCTATGTTGCCATTGCAGATTCTTTGGTTAAATTTGGTAGCAGATGGGTTACCTTCAGTAGCTTTAGGGCTTGAACCCGGCGAGCAAGACACTATGCGCAGACCTCCTAATTACCCTAATGAAAGCATTTTTAGCCGTAAAGTAATTGTACAAATACTTTGGGGAGGAATTTTAATAGGAATGGTATTATTAGGAGTTGGTTATTGGTATTGGAGCAAAAAAAATCCTGCTTGGCAAACAATGGTATTAACCACAATAATTTTCTCTCGTATGAGCTTGATTATGGCAGTACGTTCTTCAAAAGCTTCCTTGTTTCAAATAGGACTACTTTCTAATAAGCCATTATTAGGTGCTGTAAGTTTAACTATTGCAATGCAATTAGCAATAATTTACTTACCATTTTTGCAAAAGTTTTTTGGCACTGTAGCACTCTCAGAAATGGATTTAGCAATTAGTGTAGCATTAAGTTTAGTAGTATTTGTTGGAATAGAAATTGAAAAATGGGTGTTAAGAACAAAAAATGATACTAATAATACTAAGGGTAAACAATTTCTATCAAATAAAAACAAAGTAGATGTTGGACAAAAAATAGAGCTTTGGTAAAAAACTAACCGTTTTCTTTTTCTCAAGCTTAAGACCATTTAGTCTACAAAAAACAATAGCAACAGCTTTATTAACTTCTATAAGCTTAATAAAGCTATTGCTATTGAGGTTTTTAAAGTCTTTGCTTAAAAATTTAACTACACAAAACGTACATATTCAAAATCTAGTGGCTTGTTGTTTATACCCTTGGCTGGAGGAGCAATCCAATTAGCCATTTTGCCAGGTTCATAAATTGGCTTCATCAGTGATTGTACATAGTCGTAGTCCTCTTGAGTAGGAAGCCAATTGGACTTTTTCGCGTTATACTGCTCTTTAGCAAGTAAATTGCCTTGAGGATCAAAACCAAAACCTGCATAAACACCAATATTGCGATTAAAGCGTTGCGATGGCAAGGAAAGACGATTACTTAAGCCTAGTTTTTCTAGTGAATCATTCCAACGATCTAAAGCACGCTCACAATCTTCTTTATAAGCATCACGTAAAACCAAGTTCATTGCCCTACGTAAAGGAATATCTGTATTAGAAAGGTTTCCCTCATTGCCTACCACTTCAAAATTATAAACATCCTCTAGGGCTATATGATCTTTATAGCGATTAGGATCAGCTTCTCGAAAACGTCCTTTGAGTCCTGCACCAAAGAAGGTTGCAGCATTAGAAGAATCTTCGCCACCAAAAAGATCTAATGACGCTGAATACCATTCATTAATATATTTTTGGATAATATCTAGAGAAATGCCGCCTAGCTC
>JAHFUF010000586.1 GCA_023265235.1 Blastocatellia bacterium | reverse complement strand
CTAATGTTGACTTAACTATCTGATTTTGATAGTATTTACACATTGCATTATCCTTTTTTGTAAGCATTGAATTATCCTTTTTTTATGCCCACTAACTGTTTATAGCAGCAAGTGGGCTTTCGCCTTTTAAAGTTCATCTTCCTTAGCAATACTGTGTAGTTGTCAAAAAAACCAAGTTGGGACATAGAAATATTGCTAGTAAGAAATAGAACATAATTGTGGTTAAGGTGATTAAGGGCTTGCGTTTGAGGTTTCTAAGACAGTACTATTGTTTTACGGTTTTGGTTTGTGTCTCGGTGAAACCCGTTGCGCAAGCGAAATATTAACTCTTTAGCGCTCTACTAAGCAGCTTTGGCTCGTTTAGTATTGAGCGCGTTTTGTTGTTTAATGTGTCTGTTAGCGACGAACTCATTTAGTAAAGTTTGAGTGTATAAGCGTGAACCATCTTCAGTACGTACAGGTCTAATCTCTCCGCGCTCTTCAGCTTTTCTTAATCCTTCTCCAGTTAGAGAAATGCCATAAGAAGCTAAATATTTAGTTGCGCCCAAAGTTAAGTAAACCTTCTCCATAAGTTCCCCCTTTATTAAATTACTACCTGCTTATCCTACAATATAGTCAATCCATATGTCAAAGGTAAATCGCTATAAATAAAGCACTTAGTGTAGAAATAAGGTTTGAAACCTTATTTCTACACTAACCATCTTTAATCATTCTCAAGTGTTAGACCTAATAACAGTCGGTTAGCATTATCAACTCCTTTAGCTATAGTAGATCTCTTTAGTGGTTTCTGTTCCTGTTCCTGTTGGGCTATCTCCTCATAAGATAAAGTGCATCCTTGTTCATTAGGTATAATGTGTTTTACAAACCACTTAAAGTGATCTTCCGGTGTTGTTTTGCGCAATTTTGGTACTTTTTGTAGTCCTCGATCTTTCGTTAATATGTGAATACTTTGAATATACTGGGCTAAGTACTTGTTAAATTTTTCTTTTATATGGTATGTAAAATTAGCTTCTGATTCCTCAGTAGGACACCAACCCACATCCTCTAAAGAAAAGTGGTAATCTTGGGGCTTAACTAGATGTGTACCCAGGATATACTGGTAATAGTGCCAGTTCAGCACTTTTTCTGCTTTGCTGTCTTCTTTTCTAGCTTGATCGTCTCGCCACCATCGTATTAAAGTTTCAATGGCTCGATCTAGTAACCAGTCTCCTATGTCTGCTAATTTCCACTTTGTAGCCCAATGAGTTAACTTATTATAGAGATCCGATATGTCTTTATTATCTTTATAATAAATAGTTGCGGCTAATTTTAGAGTTTCCCAGTAATAAAGATCATCTTCTATAGTTTTGGGTATATAATGAAAACCTGTTCTTGATTTAGATACTTCATTTTCAGTTTGTATTTCTAATGGTTGTTTTTTTTCGTATTTAGGTGGTTTTAATTCCCAAATGATTTCTTCTTCTTTTGCCCCAGTTAATTGTTGAGCCGACAATATTCGTAGAAATTTTGGAAAACTAAGATCAGGAAAATTATAAAATGATTTGCACTCATTAAATTCATCTTCTAACTCTTTTAGACTCCATGAAGCACATAACCCTTGCCTTATTGATTTTGCTGCGCTGGTATCTCGTAATATTTCCAGAAAATCAGGATACAATCTATTGAATACACTAAAGCAATTCTCTTCTAGATCCACAAGCACACACTTTCTTAATGCATAAATACTCCTCATAAGAAATGATCGGGCGTGAAGCATAGCATTTGCTCCACTACCAGGAATTTCATAGTCTCCAAATCCTAAATAGTTACTCATTTGTTTCCCTGGCATAAGTTCTACTATTCGTCGTATTTCTTTGAGACCATGCTCTTTCTGCTTGTATTGTTTGATACACTGTTGAGCGTCTTCCCTAGTGCTATGTTTAGGGCAACAACGGCACACACCATAGATAACGCCTTCTGTATAATACAATATTTGAAGAAGATCCTTTTTCTGATCTATGCGAATGTTTTTTAGATATTCTTCAATCTCCGTTGGTTGGAACTTGACTAGCTTACCAATCTTATGGCCTATCAGTTCACCACGTTGTATCATACGGTGTATTGTTACCGTACTGACAGATAACATTTTTGCTACATCTACTACTTTAAGCCATTGTTCAGCATTTTCATTCATATCAGTAAAGAGAAAAACACTACTATCTTTAGTTATGGGATTAGTTAAGTTTTCCACGTTTCTGATCTCCTGGCAATGGTTATAGTGAAGTTACATAAATATAAATATAACAATTACATTGTCAATAAGTCAAATACTTGTATTACTTTTGTTACTTTTGTTACTTAAGCATAGCCATACTGTAAATGGTACTACGATATTTCAAGATCTCAATAGCCTATATTATCAATGAGTTAGTAGTTGATAGCCAAGCTATACCTTTTTAGGGGATATGCAAAAACACCCAAGTTGAGGGTTAGCCCCTCGGCTAGCCTTGGTTTATAGTGTGCGAAAGTCCGCACATTGGTAGCATCGAAGCTTTGTTTATAGTTACGAAAGTTCGTAAGCAAGCCCTTTTTCATGGTGGCGAAAGGTGGCGAAAGTTCGCCATAATGCTTAATGAGTCTTTTTTTAAGGTGCCGAAACTCCAGCACTATGCTGGGCAATCTACCTTTGGTGATGAAGCGCACGAGTAGTCTAAAGTGTCAACTTATAGGGTATTATTGACAATTATAGAGGTTACGATACACTAACAATGAGTTCATTATCTATCATTGATATAAAGGGGGTGCTTATGTCACAAGTACAAACAGAAAAGCCAGTTACTCGATCTTCTGATCAAGTTCAAGTGCCACCTATGTCAGGGAAGCCTACAGACGACATTGTACGGCTTCCCAAAGAAGTCTTCACCCAAAGCGATGTAGACATCAAGAAAGCCGCTAAAGATTTAGTATTCAAAAAGTTTAGTGGACTGTTAAAGAACCTTGCCTGAGCTTATATTCATTACCCTAGAAGATGTTTTAGCCGTCCATGATGAAGCCTTAATAGCTTTTGGTGGTTCTCCTGGCATTAGAGATCAAGGTGGGTTAGATTCTGCGCTTAACGCACCTCAAAACTATTACTACTATCAAGAAGCAGACATACTGACTTGTGCGGCGGTTTATTTACATCACATTAGCGAAGCTCAAGCCTTTATTGACGGTAATAAAAGAACGGCGGTTGGTGTAACCCTAATGTTTTTACTAGCCAACAATATGGGCATCTTAGACGATCAACCAGGACTATATGATCTCTGTATGCGAGTTGCTAACCATGAACTTGATATTGAGCAGATCAGAGAAGCACTTGAAATTTTCGTTAGTTAGCCATACTGTAACTGGTACTACAATAATACAAGATATCAATAGCCTGCATTATCAATAACTTAAGGTTTATCTATTGAGCGCGTCCCTACCTTGGGGGTAAGGACGCGCTTTGTGTTGGGTGTGGTGCTAGTCAAGGTTATAGCCTCTAGCCCTTGGAGAGCAGTAAGGGTATAACCTGTGTTAGCCCCTTCATATATCGCCTAGATAGGGGAACACTCCGTAGTTTCCGTAGTGTTAGCACGGTTAAGGGTCTGAAAAAACTCAGTCCCTTTCACCAAAGGGTTGATGAGTTACAACATCCCTTTCACGGCAAAGGGTGTGCGCTTGGTGCTAGTTGGGTGTTTTTGACTAACCCCTCGAACCTGATAATTTTGCCAACAGATCTTCCAGGGTTTTCAATGTCATGGTAAATCCTTCCTGGAAGCCCATTTCAATCATCTTCTCTAAGCGGTCAAGAGACTCATTTTTAATAGTAATACTGACTTTTGTCGTTCCGTTTTGTTCGCTGAAATTCAAATCCCAGTCAGAACCTGGCAATTCAGGGTTTTCATCTTTGTCTGCAAAAGCATTAAAGATCTTGAAATTGGTTTTTGGACTAATG
>JAHFUF010000056.1 GCA_023265235.1 Blastocatellia bacterium | reverse complement strand
CACTTACTCGTATGAAAAGTATGCTAGAAAAACTAGGCATTGACAAAGATAAAATAGACTCTAGTCCTAATGATCTAAAAAAGACTAGTCTAAGCAGTAAATCTGGTGGCACTAAAGATGTCGCCTTGGCCACCACCAAATTTCGTAAAGGTGATTTTGATTTTTCTACTGAAGCCTTTGTACCGCAAATTATTAATGTTTTAGCCACACAGTCTAACCTTAATATCGTTTATGAAGAGCAGATCGGAAGGGCATTAGAAACTAAAAAAGCTCGTTTTAGCTTAAAAAACGTTACCGCACCAAAAGCATTAGAAATTTTCTTTAATACTCAGCGTTTAAGCTATGCTCAATTAGATAGACGTACTATTATAGTTTTTACTGATGCTATAGCAAATCGTCAAAAATATGAAGATGTATATGTTCGCACTTTTTATGTTAAAAACTCTGTCTTAGATGATGCAGCTAAGGTCATACAACAAACTACTAGTAAACCTGCTATTACTATCAAAAACCTTAATGCATTAGTTGTTCGTGATACCAAAGAAAATTTGGCTTTAATAGAAACTTTGCTTGAGAAAATAGACAAAGCCCAGTCAGAAGTAGTCTTAGATGTAAACCTTTATGAAGTAAGCGATAGAAATGTTCTACAAATAGGTAATCAATTAGATACAGGTGCTCTTGGTGCACTTGGCAGTTTTGGTGGAGATAATAGCCAGCGCAGAAGTTCACCAGCAGGAATATTTGGAGATTTAGGTACTGCTTTTATTGCTCCTGGAAGTACATTTAGCTTTTTACAAAATAAAAGTATTGGCAAATTAGTAGCATCTACACAAATACGCGCTTTTGAAAATGAAGCAGGTTCTGTCAATATTGGTTCAAGAGTCCCCATTCGTACAGGCGTTATTCCTACAGGGAATGTAGTCACATCAAATGGTCAAGGGTCTCAAACATCTCAATCTACTCTTAGTGGTATTGGTGGTGTAGAGCAAATTCAATATGTTGATGTAGGTCTTAACCTAGAGCTAACCCCTACTGTACTCAATGATTATGTTCAAATGAAATTGTCAATTGAATCTAGCAATGTGCTTCAAGATGCAGAACAACAACGTAGAAGAGCGCAACAACAAAGTAACCCTACTTTTACCCAACGTAAAGTCAAAGGCGTAGCTCGTATTAAAGAAGGTGAAACAGGTATTGTTGCTAGTGTTATGAGAATAGATAAAAGTGAAGGTGCAGCAGGAATACCTTTTCTAAGTTTTCTACCTATTGCAGGTAGACTATTTGCCACGCCTAAAAGCGATTCTATGTCTACCAATATTGTAATTACAATTACACCACATGTTTTACGTGCTCCATATGTTAGCGAATCTGACTTACAAGCTGTTGGCCCTAATGGTACTGGCGTATCTTTTGGCGTAACACTTACTTTAGAAGAAATTATTGCTAGAGCAAATTATGAGGATCAGCTTGAAAACCCAAACAACAATTTAATAAACTCACAAACAAACAATCAACAATCTTCTAATTCTACTACTCCTAATCCTAATCCTAATCCTGCTCGAGATAACACTCCAGTAATTACACCAACAAACACAGTAAATCGCCCTGTTAGTCAATCTTTTCCAATTGATACACCTAAACCAAATCAGCCTCCTAGCCCAGTGCCAAACCCACTTCCAGCACCTCCTACTGAAACTAGTTCAACTGGTAACCCAAAGGTTGATCCTGATGCTCAAGTTGAAGATGCTAATGCAGCTAATTTTTCTCCTGTGACTGTTTTAGCTAGAGTTCTCAACCCACAAATTTCGGTTGGCCAGATAGGTCTAGTAGGTATTGTTCTTAATTCTAACAATATAAAAGTGGCTGAAACCAATGTCTCACTACGCTTTAATCCTTCTGTAGTTAAAATTAAAGATGTTAAAGATGGTGGGTTAATGAGCTTAAATGGTGCTCAAGCTGAGTTTAATTTTTCTGAAGTTGGTGATGCAGTAATTATTAATGTTAAGCGTCCATTAAATGCTGCCCCAGTAAATGCATTTGGGCAAGTGGCACTAATTTATTTTGAAGCAGTTGGACAAGGTTCTGCTGACTTAAATCTAAGTGAAGCTCAACTCCTTGGCACTAATGCTCAACCCCTACCAATCACCCTAGTCAATAGTAATATAGATGTACAAAAAGCTCATACTAATGGGGGTAATGGAGGCAATGGTGGTAATGGCGATGATGGCGATGATGAGGGAGATGATGAATAAATTATCTGACTTTTTCTTGAAAAAGAATTGGCGTAAAAGTAGTGGGTTAAGCTTACTAGAATTGATTATCACCCTAGCAATATTAGCAATACTAGTTTCTACGTCTCTACCTTTAGCTTTCAACACAGTTAAACGCAATCGTGAAATTGAATTACGTCGGTCTTTACGTGAACTACGCACAGCAATAGACGCTTATAAGCGTTATAGCGATTCAACAGTTCCTTCAGGACAGTTGATACCGATTCAAGAACGTACACCTTCAGGCTTTCCAAAAAGCTTAGAGATTCTTTCTAAAGGTTTTACTCCTGCTAATCGAGTAGATGATAAAAAGCTACGCTTTCTACGACGTATCCCTGTTGATCCAACTTCAGGTATAGCGGAATGGGGTACTAAATCTTCTACAGATGATCCAGATAGTTCATCAACTAATGATGAAGATGTTTTTGATGTATATTCTAAAAGCACCGAAGTTGGTCTAAACGAAACTAAATACCGAGATTGGTAAAATGTTATGTGGCAATTATTAGCAATTAAGTTTAATCAAAACTCAAAAAATAAATCTGGTTTTACATTAATAGAATTAGTAGTTGTGATTTCTATCATATTAATTCTAGCTACTTTAGTAGTACCTGTGTTTCAAACCACTATGCGTAATGCTAAAGAAGTTACTCTTAAGGATACTCTCTTTAAGTTACGCGACTCTGTTGACAAATATACTTTAGATAAAGAAGAAGCGCCTCAATCCTTAGACGATTTGGTTAAAGCTCAATATATTCGTGAAGTGCCAATAGATCCTATTACTGGTGGAAAAGACTGGGAAATAGAAATAGAAGAACAACCTGTTAGTCGTAGTGGAAGAAAAGGGATTAAAAATGTTTTTTCCGGTGCACCTGGGCTAGCAAGTACGGGTGTAGCTTATAAAGATTTCTAGCCAGTTAAAGTGCAAGAGTAATAATTTGTTCATATTTACTACATCCTGATATAAATAGCATATTTTAGAAAGGTTTACTATGTTTATATTATCTTCTATTTGGCAGTTTCTCACTCAACCACATTCACCAAAAGTGGCTTTGGCCTTTATTGAGAGTGAAGCTGTTTTGCTTAAACTAAAAAAAAGACGAGGACAATTTCAAGTTGAGCGAGTTGCTAGTGCCTTTCTTCCTAAAGCCCTATTTAGACCAGACTTTAGCTCACCAAACATTGCTGAAACTAGTTCAATGATAAGCTTGTTACAACAAACTATTACTCGCGCTGGGTTAGGAGGTCAAAAACGCTGGTCAATAGCATTACCAGAAGAAGTAGCACGCACATTAGTAGTTAATCTAGATACAAAACCCCAAACCCAAGAAGAATTAGTCCAAATGCTCTCCTGGAAAGTAGAAAGGATTGTGGGACTTCCTGCTTCACGTTTAAGAGTAGTACATCAGCAAATTCCTAGTAGTGGGCTACCTCGTTGTTTAGTAACTGTAGTAGAAGAAGGGGTAATAAAAGAGTATGAGTCAATATTTGAGCAATTAGGCTGGCATGCTGGTTTAATTTTACCTAGGCATATATGTGAGGCTTCTTGGTTAATGCGTAGTAACACGCTAGGAGACAAACTACTTGTTAGCCATAACAGTTGGGGGTTTTCCTCTGTTGCTTTGCGAAAAGAAGAACCTTTAATGATACGTTTGCGAGAATGTGGGCCAGAAGACCTAGAAAGCGAAATTTATCGTCTAGCTACTTATTATCAAGAAAAAATCTTACTTGCCAATAGTACAAACCCACTAAATTTATTAGTAATAGGCGACCCTAATCAAATTGAACTTACAACTAGAACCTTTGCTGATGCTTTAACAGACATTAAGTTTAATGTTATTAAACCAACAGAAATCGCGCTAAAGGTTAAAGATACTAATTTTCAATTTAACCAAGTTGCTGCTGCCGCAGGACTAGCAGCACTGGCTTATAACTAGAGCGTGTCGCAGAATTCAAAGCGATTAGAATTAATAGGCTACATATTTAAGCAAGATCGCTTTTACCATTAAAAATGAAAAAATATCTTTCTCTCTTCTTTAAGTTCTTAATTTTCAACAAATATTTGCGCAACACCATCTACTTATCAAAGTAAATTTTGAAGTTTACGTCAGGGCTATTCGGCAAGTATTATATTGAATATGTTTTTATACTTTAGATTTCTTTGGGTTTATTTGCTTTATTTGCCTTCTAATTCTTTGGCACGTAAAGTGTGATATTCTGCCATTTTCTCAGATTCTTTAGCTAATGCCTCAGCTTGAGTAATATATTTATCGCAGTGCAAGCGCATTTTCTTCACCCAAGGATTTTCCACACGATCTTTGGGATGTTGGTAAATCTTCTTGCTATACTCAACTTTCATTTGACGATGTTCTTCAGCTTCTTTTCTATATTCAGTAGCTTTTTGCTTATAGCTTTCAGCTTTTTTATAATGCTCTTCAGCAGTTTGAGGCAGTTTTGTTGTAGATGAATTTTCTTGTTGCAAAGTATTTAATACAGTGTTTTCTCGACCATCACTACTAGTAGGGAATGAAGCTAGTAATGCTAGAGAAACGATTAAAGTTAATAGCAGACTAAATACTTTTTTGCTTTCTGAAATGTTTTTCATAAGTAACCCCCTATAGACTATTTGCAGTATCTGTTTTCGGTAATAAGCAAGAGTTATGCCGTGTATGCCAAAATAACTAACTAGAGTTTTGTTAGAACTTTATCTTTTGTCTTTAGCTTATTGATTAATCAATACTGTGGACATTTTTGATGAAAAATAAATCCTTTAAAATCAATAAATTAGAAGATTTTGATCTCTAAAAAATGTCCACACCATTCATTGTTAATAGTTAATAGGATTGTTAAGAAATACTCCAAACTTGAAAGACAATAAAACTATTATAAATTGACAGAGGTAAGTGGGGAATTTTCCCCAACTCATTTATTTAATAAGAGAAACTCCTCAATTCAATTAAATCATAGAAATATTAAATAGTTCTATATCAAACAGTTATGTGTGTTTTCACACGCTACAAAATTATAGCTGTCTATTTTCAAACAGTTCTATATTATTTGCCACAAACCTTAGGATTTAGGAAGTCTTTTAATTGTATAAAATCTCTTTTTTACAAATCTCGGAATAGGTTTTGCCTATTGACTAAGCAAAAGAAATTAGAGCCAAAACTGGTAGCCTTTGGAGCTTGTATGAAAGAGCAAAACATTATTCAAAAAATAGTTGTTTTAGTTTTAAGCTTTATCTGTTTTCTTTCATTTAGAGACACTTTTGCACAACCAGCTATTTCTTTATCTACTACTAATAACGCTTATAGCTCTACTCAAACTAAAACCTTACAGAAAATTACTCTAGAGCAACTAATACTACAAGCATTAGACAACAACCCAGAAATTAAAATGATGCAGCGTAGTTTTGATATGATGCAAGCTCGTGTACCACAAGCAAAAGCTTGGCCTGAACCTATGCTTAGTTTAGGGTATTTAGGAAATATAATTCCTATTCCTCCTTTTGATATTCAAAAAGGTGACCCTTCAAGCGCAAGAATGCTTCAATTTTCACAAGAGATTCCTTTTCCTGGAAAATTAGCTCTCAAAGGCAAAATCGCAACTAAAGAGGCTGAAGCAGAATGGTGGGTTTATCAACAAGCTAGGCTCGACCTGATTGCTGAAGTTAAAGAAAATTACTTTGAACTTTGGTATTTAAATAAAGCTATAAACATTGTTTCTAAAAATAGAGACTTATTAGAAAAATTTACTAAAATTACAGAAGCTAAATATGCTGTTGGTAAAGGACTTCAACAAGATATTCTCAAAGCTCAAGTTGAAATATCTAAGCTTACTGAACAACTCGCTTTATTTGAGCAACAAAAAGAAATAGCACTAGCAAAGATAAATAGTTTTTTATATCAGGACTTAAACATAGTTTTAGAAGTTACAGAAGAATTAAAACCTTCAGACTTTTCTCATACATTGACAGGATTAAATGAAATTGCTTTATCAAGTTCTCCTGTTCTCAAGATGCAAAAGAGAAAAATTGATAGAGAAGAATACAATTTCCAATTAGCACAAAAAGAATTCTATCCAGACTTTACAGTTAGTTTTACTTATCAAAATAGACCTAATATGCCAGAAATGTATGGTGTAAATATTGGAGTTAAACTGCCCATTTACTTTTGGCAAAAGCAACGGCCAGCTTTAACAGAAGCATTTGCTGGGCTACACAAAGAGCGTAAAAGGTTGGATTCAACTACTGTTAATTTGCTATTAAAAATCAAAGAAAAATATTTATTAATTACTACTTCTCAGAAATTAACAAAGCTCTATGGCAAAGTGATCATTCCTCAATCTTCACTCTCTTTAGAATCGGCAATTTCTAGCTATGAGACTGGCAAAGTTGATTTTCTAACACTAATAGATGGTCTAAGTACATTACTTAACTACGAACTTAATTATTATGAACAAGTTAGCAATATGGAAAAAGCTATTGCTGCTCTTGAGCCATTAGTGGGAAACACTTTACACCCTTAAGTTTACAAAATAGCAGGCTAGGAGAAATTTCTATGAAAGACATTACTAAAACTTCTAATCAAACAAACCTCCTAGTTATAGAGCCAATAGACCAAGAAGAAAATAGCTCTTCTAGTGATTTAAGTTCTTTAAGTTCTTTAAGTTCTTTAAGTTCTTTAAGCCCAACAACAAACGACCAGTCAATAACAGTAACAGAACAACCTTCAACACAACCTTCAACAACTTCTACTAAAGTTACTAATAAAAAGAAGTTCTGGGTTCTTCTGTTGGTTTTATCTGTTTTGTTGATAGGTTACTGGAAAGGTAAAGAAATAAAACATTTAGCTACCAACTTGTTTTCTCCTAGTAAAGAAGCCGTTTCACAAACAGCACAAGCTAAAAAGATCCTCTATTGGCAAGATCCAATGCATCCAGCTTATAAATCTGACAAACCAGGTACTGCCCCTGATTGTGGAATGGATCTTGTGCCTGTTTATGAAGAAGAGGCTACTACCACAAGTAAAAACTTACCAGAGGGAGCTTTCAAAATTAGCCCAGAGAAACAACAATTGATTGGTGTTCAATATGGAGAAGCTAGCTATAAGACAATATCTAAAACTCTAAGAACAGTTGGACGCATTGCTTATGATGAAACTAGGCTTTCCCATGTTCATACCAAGGTAGATGGTTGGATTGAAAAGGTTTATGTTGATTTTATTGGTAAACAAGTAGAAAAAGGTCAACCACTTATCAGTATTTACAGCCCAGATTTAGTACAAACTCAACAAGAATTCTTACTAGCTTTAAGAGCAAAACAAGAATTAGGAGATAGTTCTTTTCCAGAAGCAGCTAGAGGAGTTGCCTCACTTTATGAGGCAGCGAGACGACGTTTAGAACTTTGGGATATCTCACCAGAGCAAATAAAAGAACTAGAAGAACGAGGTCAGCCGATTAAAGCTTTAACACTTTATGCTCCAGCTAGCGGCTTTGTTCTTACCCGCAATGCCTTTGAAAAACAGCGAATTATGCCTGATACAGAGCTTTATTCTATTGTAGATCTTTCATCTGTTTGGGTAATTGCAGATATTTATGAGTTTGAAGCTTCAGAGATAAAATTAGGCCAAAAAGTTAATATTACGCTCCCTTATGCTTTGGGAAAGGCTGTTTCTGCAAAGATTACTTATATCTCTCCACAACTTGATAACACAACTCGCACTCTTAAAGTACGAATAGAAATCCCTAATCCTGATCTTAGTTTTAAGCCAGATATGTATGCCAATGTAGAAATCAAAATTGACTATGGTAAACAACTAGTTGTACCTCAAGAAGCTATTTTAGATTCAGGAGTTGAGCAAAGAGTATTTGTTGCTTTAGCAGAAGGTTACTTTCAACCACGCATAGTTAAACTAGGAGACAAGTTAGATGACAAAGTGGTTATAGTTAGCGGACTTAAAGCAGGCGAACGTGTGGTTACATCAGCTAATTTCCTTGTTGACTCTGAAAGTCAACTCAAAATGGCAGTTGGTGGAATGGGTACTCATAATCACGGCAGTGTTGCACCTTCAAAAACAAGCGCAACACCAGATACAAAAACACCTAATCCTTCTCAAAATCCACAACATTCGCAACATTGATCTTTGAGTAATAAATTAAATTTAATAGGTACTTTAGTGCTAGCTCTAAGAAGTTAACTATAGTGATGTGAGGCAGTTATGATAAGCAAATTGATTGACATCTGTGCTAGAAATAAACTAATAGTCTTTTTATTTATTGCAATGGCAACTTTAGCAGGGTTCTGGTCAATGAAACGAGTTACACTAGATGCCATTCCTGATCTGTCTGATACACAAGTAATTATCTACTCTCGTTGGGATCGTAGCCCTGATATTATGGAGGATCAGGTCACTTACCCAATCGTTTCTGCAATGTTAGGCGCACCAAAAGTCAAAGATATAAGAGGTTTTTCAGATTTTGGTTTTTCCTATGTCTATATAATTTTTGAGGAAGGAACAGATTTATATTGGGCGCGTTCTCGCACACTAGAGTATTTAAGCAATATCACGCCTCGTTTGCCTCAAGGCGTTAATGTAGAGCTAGCACGAGATGAAACTGCTGTAGGTTGGGTCTTTGAATATGCGCTTGTTGACACTACAGGAAAAAAGAATCTCTCTGAACTACGCTCATTACAAGACTGGCACTTAAGATATGAATTACAGTCAATTCCTGGTGTTGCAGAAGTTGCACCTATTGGAGGTTTTGTACGTCAGTACCAAGTAAACCTTGATCCTAACAAACTTTCTGCTTACAAACTCCCAATAGAAAAAGTGGTGGAAGCCATTAAAGCTAGCAATAATGATGTTGGTGGGCGACTTCTTGAGCTTACAGGCCGTGAGTATATGATTAGAGGTCGAGGCTACATTAAAAGTGTTGCTGATATAGAAAATGTTGTAGTTAGTGCAAATATGGAGACAGGTACTCCAATACTGGTAAAACATTTAGGTAATGTTGTCTTGGGGCCTGATATTAGACGAGGTATAGCTGAATTAGATGGAAAAGGAGAAACTGTTGGTGCTGTTGTAATAATGAGAGTAGGAGAAGATGCTCTAAAAGTAATTGAGCAAGTTCGAGCTAAAATTGCTGAGATTCAACCAAATTTACCTGCTGGCATTAAGATAGTAACTACTTATGATCGTGGAGAATTAATTGAACGCTCTGTTGCTACTCTCAAAGATGCTTTAATTGAAGAATTATCTGTAGTTAGTCTAATTATTTTAATTTTCTTACTTCACTTGCCTAGTGCATTTATTCCTGCAATTACTATTATCTTAGCTGTAATTATCTCTTTTATCCCTATGTATCTAATGGGAATACCAGCAAATATAATGTCACTATCTGGTATTGCAATAGCAGTAGGAGCAATGGTTGATTCAGCTATTGTGGTAGTTGAGCAATCACATAAAAAGATAGAAGAATGGGAAGCTAATGGACGTAAAGGCGACTTTAAGGAAGTTATAATTAAAGCAGCTAAAGAAGTAGGGGCACCAAGTTTTTACTCATTGCTAGTAATAGCAATTGCGTTTCTTCCTATTTTTGCTTTAGAAGCACAGGAAGGGCGATTGTTTAAGCCTCTAGCATTTACTAAGACTTTAGCTATGATAACCGCCGCATTGCTATCCATCACACTTGTTCCTGCAATTGCAGTCTTGTTAATTCGTGTATATAAATTTACATTTAGACCAAATTGGTTAGCTAAGATAACTAATGTTGTTATTGGCGGCAATATTCTTAATGAAGATGCACACCCACTAAGCCGCTTTTTAATGAAGCTTTATAATCCTGTTGTGGTTTTTGTCCTGCGCCATCAATGGCTAACCATCTTTGCTGCTATAGCATTAGTGATTTTTACCATTCCTGTATTTTCCCGCCTAGGCTCAGAGTTTATGCCTCCTTTAGATGAAGGAGCATTACTCTATATGCCAACTACAATGCCAGGTATTTCCGTTACTGAGGCACAGAAGTTATTACAGCTACAAGACAAAATTATTCACTCTTTCCCAGAAGTAGAAACGGTATTTGGTAAAGCTGGTAGGGCTGAAACTGCTACTGATCCTGCTCCTTTCTCTATGATGGAGACAGTGATTGTTCTTAAGCCACAGTCTGAATGGCCTAAAACCCCTCGTTGGTATTCTAATTGGGTACCAGAATGGCTAAAAGGTATTTTACGTAATGGTTGGCCTGATCACAAAAGCACTCAAGATCTTGTCTATGGTGCTGGTGGACTAAATGAAGCTTTACAAATTCCAGGTGTTGTAAATGCTTGGACAATGCCAATAAAAGCTCGTGTTGATATGCTTTCAACAGGTATACGTACTCCAGTAGGGATAAAAATTTTAGGTGCAGACTTAAGTAAAATTCAAGGAATTGGCCAGAATATTGAAATGATATTAAAAGATTTACCTGGGAGTGCCAGCGTATTTTCTGAAAGAACAGCAGGCGGGTATTTTCTAGATTTCTCCTTAAAACGTGACCAACTAGCCCGCTACGGTTTAACAATAGACCAAGCAAATATGGCAATAACTACTGCTATTGGTGGAGAAAACATAACTACTACAGTAGAAGGAAGAGAACGCTATCCTGTTAATGTGCGCTATTTGCGAGACTATCGTTCTAGCTTAGAGCGTCTTAACCGTACATTTGTTCCAACAATGAACGGCGCACAAATTCCAATTACTCAAATAGCTGATATAAAAGTCTTATCGGGGCCAGGAATGATCAGAGATGAAAATGGACGTTTAAGCGGTTATGTCTATGTTGATGTCTCTGGAACAGATGTTGGAGGTTATGTAACAAATGCAAAACAACTGCTTAAAGAAAAACTCACTTTACCTCCAGCTTATTCTTTAGTTTGGAGTGGACAATATGAGTATATGCAAAGAGCAACTGAAAGACTTCTTACAGTCATACCAATAACGATTTTTATAATCTTCTTGCTTATCTACTTTAACACTCGCTCAGTAACTAAAACCTTAATAGTTTTCCTTGCTGTGCCATTCTCAGCTATTGGAGCAATTTGGTTACTCTACATGCTTAACTACAACTTAAGTATAGCTGTTTGGGTAGGCTTAATTGCTTTGTTAGGGGTTGATGCTGAAACAGGTGTGTTTATGCTCTTATATCTAGATTTGGCTTATTACGAAGCAAGATCTAAAGGGCAAATGAGTACTAAAGAGCATTTAAGAGAAGCAATAATAAATGGTTCTGTTAAACGATTAAGACCTAAATTTATGACTGTAGCAGTAGATTTTATTGGTCTAGTACCAGTAATGCTAGCTACTGGAACAGGCTCTGACACTATGAAACGTATTGCTGCTCCACTAGTAGCAGGAATGTTTACCTCTTTTATAATGGAGCTAGTAGTTTACCCAGCAATCTATTTTATTTGGAAATGGCATTTTGAAGTTAAAGAGCATCCTGCACTATCACCTGAACCAATGCCAGACTTAGGCTAAAGGAGGAAAAACGATGAAGACTCATAATCTTTTACTCCATATTTGTTTATTAATATTTGTAGTAGGCGTTTTTACATCAATTAAAGCTCAAACTCCTATAGATAAAGCAGTTAACCAAGATGATCCTGTAGTGCAAGCAATAGAACGCATAGAAAAAATTGTAGATAAACATTTGTCAGAAGGAAAAAACTTAAGTTTTTTGCCATCTTCTAATGAAACCAATGAAGTAAAACAAATAGAAAATATAATTACTGAAACAGAAGAAAATAAGCTAGAAAGAGTTTCTAAGCTTAAGTTGTCTAAAACAATATTAAGCAACTATCAAACTTATCAAGAAACTTTGACTAGAATTTTACAGCAAGAAGGAATGCCATCAGGACTTTTGTCTGTTGCTTTAGTAGAAAGTGGTTTTCACCCTTTTGCTACTTCACCTAAAGGAGCTAAAGGAATTTGGCAATTTATGCCTGATACAGCTAGACGTTATGGATTAACAGTTGAGTCAAATATTGATTATCGTACAGATCCAACACGCTCAACTAGAGCAGCAGCACAATACTTAAAAGCTTTATATCAACAGTTTGGAGACTGGAAACTAGCTCTAGCTGCTTATAATACAGGTGAAAACCGTATTCAAAGAATTATTAATAAGACCCAAATTTATAGTTTTGACCAACTAGCAGCAGGCGGCTATCTACCAAAAGAAACTGCTAATTATGTTCCTGCTGTAATGTCTTTATGGCCTAATTTTGGTAAACCTTTTTTACTTTCACAGCCAGAAAATAGAGTAAAACCTTACAAAGAGAACAGTCTTGGAGTCATTGTTGAAGCAACTTTTAAATTAGGCTTACCAACTTTTGCCACTTCAAATTCTCAGTAAATAGGAGGCAGCCGTAGTAGTTAAGATAGGCTGAAAATTTATGAAATTCATTAGATTATTAGCTTTAACATTCTTATTTTTTAGTTACTTGCTTTTACTAGCACCAACCATTTTTGCTCAAGAATTTAAGTATCAAGTTCAACAAGAAAGATTGTTAAAAGATCCTAGTGGTGAGCTAATTATCTCAACCGACCAAATTGAGTTTAGAGCAAAGGAAGAAAAAAATAACTTAAAATGGAGTTATGATGAAATAGAACTAGTGCAACTAGACTCACCAACAGAAATAAAAATTTGGAGCTATCATGACCAAACTTGGATGCTAGGCAGAGATAAAAGATTTACCTTTCAAGTTATTGCACCGCTGGTAGATAAAGCTTTGATAGATTTTCTTCGTAGTAGGCTTGAACGCCCTTTTGTTATTTCATTTGCTGAAGATAAAGAAAACGTTATTACCCAAATCCAAGTAAAACATTCTCATAGAATTGGAGGCTGTCAAGGTGTTCTTAAAATCTATTCTGAGCAACTAATGTTTGTTACTTCTAGTGGACAAGATTCACGTAGTTGGCATTGGAAAGAGATTAAATCTATTAACCGAACAGATAACTGGAATTTAGAAATATTTACTTATGAAAATATGATGGGAGGGCCAAAACGTAGTTATCAATTTAAGTTAAAAGAACCTCT
>JAHFUF010000585.1 GCA_023265235.1 Blastocatellia bacterium | reverse complement strand
AAAAGAAGCCCAACAAAAACTAGGAGTACTTTTTAATCAGAAAGACTATCCAAGTGTTGCTAGATTAGAAGGTAAGTTCTCTATGAAATGGCAAATATTTGGCTTTGATGCTCCTGAAAGCTTAAAAAATACCAATGTTTTTCTTTACCAAAAAGAGAAAGAAAAAATCCGTAAACAATGTGAAGAAGCAGGTATAGAAATAATGGGTTTACTTCGCAAAGAAGCACTTAATTATATTAATGGGCTAGTTTCTAAGCTCTCACCATCTAATAATGGTAAACAAAAAAGATTGCATGAGTCCTACATGGAAAAAATGCGTGATTTTTTTGATACCTTTGAAGCTCGTAACATTGCTAATGATGAGCAATTATCTGAAGCAATTCAAATTGCTCGTAAAGCAATAGATGGAGCAAGTATTGAAGATTTACGTGATAATGAAAAGCTCAGGCAACAAGTAAAACTAGAGTTCACAGCCGCCGCTAGTGTCTTTGATGCAATGCTAGGTGATGCTGATGAATTTGCAGCTTAGGGAGGTAATAATTATGATACCCACTGAGCTATCGGCAGCAAGATTAATGGCTGCTAGATTGCGGCCTTACCTTTCACCCGCGCTTTTTGCTCTTACTCCTATTGAGTCTAAAGGGTTAAAAACCCTAGCTTGTGACAGTAAATGGAGGCTTTATTATTGTCCATCTGTATTTAAGACTTGGACAGTAGAACAGTTAGCGTCAGTAATGTTGCACGAAGTTTCTCATCTCTTAAGGGAGCATCACCAAAGATGTAAAGAAGCTAATGCAGACATTAGGCTTTGGAATAAAGCAGCAGACATCGAAATCAATGATAGTTTGGTGCAAGAAGCAATTACAATTCCACCAGAGTTACTAAGGTCTTTTCATTTTAACTTACCTACAGGCAAGTTAACTGAAGAGTATTACCAAATGCTACTGAAAAAAGAGCAACAGCAGCAAGAAAAAGAGCAAGAACGTCAACAGCAACAAGACCAAGAACAAAATGAAAGTGAAAATGAGCAATCTGAGTCTAACCAATCTGATGAAGGTGGTACTAATTTTTCAGAATCTAATGGAGAGCCAAAAGCAAATGATGATAGTGCTGATTCAGTAGATAAAACTGATGAAGAATTATCTGACGAAGAAACACCATTACAGCCCGGATGTGGTAATTGTGGTTCTTGTGCTGATGGAGTAGCTAAAGATTATGAAGAAAAGGGAGAAGAATCAGGTCTAAGTAAAAGTAAGGTTGAGGAAGCAAAACAAAAAACGGCTCAACGTATATTACAAATGGCTCCAGGAAAAGTATCTGGTGGATGGAAGCGTTGGGCAGAAGATATTAGTAAACCAAAAGTAAATTGGCGTAAAGAACTCTCTACACTGGTTAGAAATGCAATGACTTATACAGTGGGAGCAGTAGATTATAGCTACCAGCGTCCATCACGTAGACAGTCAGCTTTTTCTAATATAGTAATGCCAGGAATGAGAAAGCCAAAGCCTGCTATTGCAGTAGTAATAGATACTTCAGGAAGTATGAATGAGAAAGCAATTTCTCAAGTACTAAGTGAAGTAGATAGCATACTTAAAAGTAGTGGACAGAGTGAAGGTATTACAATTATTGCTTGTGATGCAGAAGTTCATTTCCAAAAGAAGGTCTTTAAGAAAAGCCAAGTAGAAGCTTTAGGTGGTGGTGGCACGAATATGTGTGTAGGAATAGAGACTGCCTTAAAAGCTAAACCACGTCCTCAAGTTGTTATAGTAATAACAGACGGGGATAGTCCTTGGCCTTCTAAACCAATCAAAAACGCTCGTTTAGTTGTTGCTCTTACTGAAAGTACTTATAGTAGATGCATACCTACATGGGCAAAAGTTGTTTTAGTAGAAAACCAGCTATAACTCACTTTTTAACAATCAACAACAAGTACATAAGACTACCAGTAAGCCTATTTCAAAAGAACTGATTAAAAGCTTTATGGGCTTTAATAGCTATTGTTTTGGGCTAGGTTTACTTTGCAATTGTCTTATAAGAAGGAGAATTATGAAAACACAACAAGTGAAACCTGTATCTACTTCTGATTCTTTTGACAAGGATTTTCTTTTTTCCTTAAAGAATGAGAGTGTCTGTGTTCAAGAAGAAGAGCAGATAAAAGAGTTGCAAAAGCAATTAGAGTATCTATTAGCAAGGTACTCTAATCTAAATATCAATATAAATAACGTAAGGGTAAAAGATGGGCTAATCAACCCTACTGAATACCTAAAAAGCTTAACAAAAATCATAGCAAATAAATCTAGTGATACTAAACTTGGCAAACTATTAGAAACTTTTGCTAGTGATGTAGAAGAGTTAGAAAAGTATTTGCTCATAGAAGGAAAGTTATTTCGCTATGGGTTAAAACGTTACTCTTTAATGGTAGATGGCGTGCCATTAGGCTTTATTGCTGATTCAGTTAAGGCTCATCCTAAGTTTAGGTTTGGGACAATTGATTACCCAACACCTTTGTCTGACCAACAAATACAAGATTATGAGCTTACTTCATTATTTTTGGATAAAGCTACTATCAAATGGTGTGTTCCAGAGCAAAAGAAAGCTTTAGAAATAGGCATTAACTTACCAACAACCGAAATAACTTACCGACGAGCAATCACTTTGGTTCACCAAATGAAAGCGGCAACTAGTAAGCTTCCTAGTCCTTTGCAAAAACACTGGCAAACTATGATTAAACGGGTTGTTAGTGCTTTTGGAGCAGGGTTTGAGCGGCTTATTTAGAAGGTTTATTTTCTAATATTTTGTAACCACTTTTCTAACCAACAAATAACCAACCAATAAAATTAAGGAGAAAACCATGTCAGAGCAAGAAAATAACCAACAAACAGAATTAAGTTTTCATTTAGTGGTTTACGACAAAGAGGGAAACCAAGTAGCTACTTTTTCTTGTGAGCATATTGCCAAAGCTTGTGCTTTAGCAATACAACAAACAAAACTTCATGAGGGTTTTGTAATTGTTAATCAAGAAAATGAGTTTCTTTGGAAATATGAGTTTCAACAACCAAGTTCTAATTTAAATTTAGCCACATACAATAAAGAAACTGCTTTGAATGTATATAGGTGCGACAAAATTGGTAACAAAGGTTTAATCATCACCCCACCAATTAAAGTAAATTTTAAGTGTACTGCAAGGCTTCAAAATAATGGTTATAACGATTTTGGATCTCAACAGATTAAAGCCATTGATGCTCCAGAACTAGTAGAACACTTTATTGGCAGCGATGACTACTACATAGAGTTTCCTAATATTGCTAGAAGATGGCTTGTGTATGTAAGCAAGCGCGGTGACGAGTTTCTTTTAAACTTCTAGCTGGTTTGTAAAAATTAATGTTTTCCTACAAGCAACCAAATACTAATCAATAAGTTAACAGAAATATACCAAGACATAGGAGTATTTTTATGAAAAAACAAGAAGTATGTTTTACTGACCAAATAGATACTTTCTTTCATCGCCAGGACTATATTAAGTCTCTGAAAAAAGAACGATTAGTGTTTATTAGAGAGTTAGCAACAATTGGTCAAACCTTGCTCAACATAAACAGCAAATTTAATTCTTATAGAGTTGGGTTTGATAATATTTTAGTTAATAGGCTCTTAAAGAAAGATTTTGGTTCAATAGATTTGGACATTAAAGACCTTGAAGCGTTAGCTCAATTAGCTATGACTTACAAAAAACTCTCAAAACTCTTTAAGAAGTATCATAAAGAGTTAGTAACAATAGAATTAGAAATTATTACTATTAAGAGTAATTCTTAATAGACTAGTAATTACTAATCTATTTAATTATTTAACCAACTTCATAGGCCACTTCAAAGCTTAAATACCAAGTAAAACCCCAACAAAAACTTTCTCAGAAATCACCAACCAACAACAAATTAATAAAATCAACAAGGAGAAAACACTATGTTTAATACCAGTAGTCATTT
>JAHFUF010000584.1 GCA_023265235.1 Blastocatellia bacterium | reverse complement strand
ATCTAGTTGTGTAAAACTACGAAACACTTGTCTTTTAATTTCATTAATTGGCGATGGCAAGCCACGAACAGGTTTTTTATCTATATCAAATTCTAATCCTTGAGAGAAAAAGGCGCGATTTTTTAAGATTGGGCCTTCTAGGTGTAATCTTGGAGAAACGTTAGTAAAACCAAATAGCTTACCGCTTCTAAAGCGTGGTTCGGGGAAAAAGTCTGTTAAATCAAACTTAAACTTGTCTCCACCGCGTTTAGTTTCTACCTTTGTTACACCACCAGTAAACCTACCATATTCTGGTAAATAAGGATTAGTATAAACCTTAACACTACCAATAGATTCTAAAGGAATGTTTTTAGTAAACCCTCCAGTACTAGGGTCTGTACCATCCGCACCATTGATTAACAAGGCACTTTGATCTTCGCGTGAACCTTTAATACTTACTTTACCATCTGGTGGGCGAATAACGTTAGGGATAGTGCCAATAGCACCATCAAAATCCCTAGTTAGAGCAGGAATCATTTTAATTTGTTCTAGTTTTAATTCTCCAGCAGGTTGATCTAGCCTCTCAATAGGGTTACTAGACTCACCTTTAATTTCTACTACTTCACCAAATTTTTCCAGTAGCTGGATAGAAGCTTTTGCCATTATTCCACCAGTTATTTCGATTTCTGGTTCTGTATAAGGGTCATATTTTTCTGCAATAACCTCTAATTTATACTTACCTTTTAAGCCAGGAAATTCTATTTGCCCTTTAGCATCAGTAACTTTTTCTGCTACTTGTTGACCATCTCCGTTATAAACTTTAACTTTTGCACCTTGTAATAATTTACCTTTAGAATCAAGCACTTCCACACTTAGCACCCCTGCTTCTATTTGCTGACCATAAACAGAAGGAACAGAAAGTGGAAAACCAGGAAGTGGAAAAGCGGTTGCAAATAGGCAGAGTCCTGCAAAAATTCGGGAAAGTTTTGACCACCGTTCAAACGAAAATGATTGAGTAACATCATTATTTTTAACATTTTTCATAAACAATTACACCTTACGTTCTTAATGTTTATCCTTATGCGTATTTACCAGAATATATAGAAAAAATAATATAACTAGCAAATCACGCGTTAACTAACTACCAGCTTTATTTCTTAGTGGTATTGTTTTAGGTAATTAGGTAAATGGAAGGTCGGCATATATGCTACCAAAAATCAAACAAATAGCAAAGTAAAATAGTAGCTTCCATTTAAGCTAGTAACCTTCTTTAATTAGCTCATTTATTTATACTTATAGTTAAGAGTATTAACATAATTCAGCAAAATTTCTTCCTAACACTTTAGGTAAATAAGTTTTTAGTGTTGATAGAGACTTGTTTAAATTAATTAAAAACTTAGTAGCTAAAACAGGATGTTGGGCAAATTGCCAGATCATTTTTAGGTTATTAACATCTCCATTTTGATTCATTGCAGCGTTAAGGTTCGGTAAATCGCCTTGCGCATCATCACTGATTACACGTAAGACAGTGGCAGGAAGCTTTTTTTCTTTTGCTGCTATTAGGATTTGGTAGCTTTCCATATCAACGGCAACAGCATTGTATTTTTTCGCAAGAGAGAGTTTTTCTTGAGACTGGCAAACTACCTTAGGAAGAGTTAAGCCATCACCTTTTAGAGTAGTAACAGACTCTAAACCTAAACCATTACTTAAGAAGTTTGTTAATTTCTGATCACAATCAACCTTACTTGATTGGTTGTGATTTTCTCCTAAAAAGTAACAATTGTTATAAATCACTAAATCTCCTTGCTTGCACTCAAAAGCCAAGCCGCCAGCTAAACCAGTGATTAAAACAATTTTCCCTTTTGATTTTTCTAATGCTTTAATAGATTGCTCAGTAGCATTTTTAGGCCCCATTTTAGTACAAAAAACTTCCACCAAATTTTCTCCTGAGTAACCTTGGCCTGCTAACAACTGTTCGTAATAATCAGTTGTTTTCCAATTAGTTAAACTCGCTTTCACCGTGCTATATTCCAAATCGCTTGCAGCAAAAACTACTATGTTCATAGAGAACCTTTTTGGAGCTAAAAACCAATTTAAGCAATCAGTTTGTTTCCAGCCTAAGATGTGTCGATAGTCAAAGGTGTTGCCAGATTGACTATTTGTCGTAGAAGAGATTTTATTATACTTTTCCTTTTTGTATTATATTATTTTTTTGTATTATTGAATGAAAGGATTAAATTTATGCAGTATGAGCTAATGAAACAACAAATGAACCTCTTGATGTTGTAAACAAGTTTGCTGGTGACTTAGACAAAGTTATGACTGAACTAAATCTAGTACGAAAACTATAAGTCAGACACCACCAGCTTTGCTGGTGGCTTGATTGGTAGTGCCATCTCAAAGATGGCTAATACCAGCCCAAGCAATAATTACTGTTTGATAAGTTTGAAGAGCTTTGAAAAGTAGCTTACCTGACTTTTAAGAACAGATTTTTACCTACTTGGTTAAAATGTCCTCAAAACCTTACATTAAAATTCGGCTAAACTTTGTTCTTTACTCATAGCTCAAAGCTTTTCTAGTCCACCACTAGACGTGGTGGATTACCTTTTGTTATATAGTTAGCTTTTTCTACTTTTCTTAATCTATTACTTTTTCAACTAGCACAAGTCGTATCTGGTTAATAATCAAAAATCTATCATAGTTTTAAATGGCTTTGGAGGGATTAGAATGCGCCTTTTTGACTTCTTTGACTATTATGCTCGTGAATTTGGCAATATTGAATATGTAGTTTATGGTAAAGAAAAACTCACCTATCACCAAGCTTGGTTAGCAATAAATCAATTAGCCAACACCTTTATTAACTCTGGATTACAAGTAGGTGATCGAATTGCAATGCTTTCAAAAAATAGCATTGAGTATTTACTATTTTACTTTGCTGCTGCTAAGGCAGGCGTTGTTCCTGTACCGTTAAACTTTAGACTCTCACCTAAAGAATGGGTTTATATCATTAATGATGCTCAAACTAAATTGGTATTAACCTCGGCGGATTATGTTAAAGGAGTTCAAGCTATTAGAGGAGAACTAAACACTGTAAGGCAATTTATTTCTATTGACGCACCAGAAAAAGTAGGCTGGCAAGATTACCGTAACTGGATTGCAGGTCAACCAACTACCGCCCCAACACTGGTTATTACTGATGAGCAAGATCTTTATCAAATGTACACTAGTGGAACGACAGGACATCCTAAAGGAGCCGTACTATCTCACCACGCTGTAACTTCAAACTTATTTCAGATGACGAGTTTTATGGAAGGACAACGAGGAGACAGGTTTTTAGTTGTCGCACCGCTTTATCATGCAGCAGCAGTAATAGGTAGTTTTATTTCTATCTATCAAGGAGGCACTATTTATTTGCAAGAGGACTTTAACCCTGTAGAGCTAGTTCGAGCATTAAGTGAAGAAAATATTACTAGCGTTGGTCTAGTTCCTGCAATGATACAGGCTTGTTTAACCTATGTACCAAATATTGCTGAACGAGACTTTAGCGCATTAAGAACCATTGCTTATGGAGCTTCACCAATTTCAGAAAGCACGCTAAGAAAAGCAATGGAAATATTTAAGTGTAATTTTATTCAACTTTATGGAATGACTGAAACAACTGTAGCCTTAACAACATTACTAGCAGAACCACATAGAATGGCTTTAGCTGGTAATCCAGAGTTACTACTTGCTGCTGGTCGCCCTATACCAAATACACAAATCCGTATTGTTGACAGTGAAGATAATGACTTGCCATTAGGTGCAACAGGAGAAATTCTTGCTCGTGGCCCACAATTAATGAAAGCCTATTGGAATAAACCTGAAGCTACTGAAGAAGCCTTACGTGGTGGTTGGATGCATACTGGTGATGCTGGTTATATAGACCAAGACGGTTTTCTTTATGTCCAAGATAGGGTTAAAGATATGATTGTTTCTGGTGGAGAAAATGTCTACCCTCGTGCT
>JAHFUF010000583.1 GCA_023265235.1 Blastocatellia bacterium | reverse complement strand
AGCTTTTCACTCATCTCATTTGTAATAGCAGACTTCAGCTTTAAGTTAGAGCCAGTTTTTTCAACCAATTTATCCATAACCGCTTTATATAAGGTATTCATCCCAGGGTCGTTAAACTGCGAGGCAATAGTACCATAGACTGGTAATTTATCATCCGATATATCCCATAGGTTATGATTGCGTTTGTATTGCTTTTTTACATCACGAAGGGCATCAAGTGCGCCACGTTTATCAAATTTGTTTAAGGCAATGATATCGGCAAACTCTATCATATCAATTTTTTCTAACTGGGTTGCCGCACCATATTCTGGAGTCATTACATACAAGCAGATATCGCTATGTTCAGTAATTTCGGTATCACTTTGACCAATACCTGCTGTTTCAAGAATTACTAGGTCGTAATTGGCAGCCTTTAAAATATCTACAGCATCCTGTACATATTTTGAGAGCGCTAAATTGCTTTGGCGTGTGGCCATGCTTCGCATAAACACTCGTTCATTACAAATTGAGTTCATACGTATACGATCGCCAAGTAAAGCTCCACCTGTTTTACGCTTGGAAGGATCAACAGAAATAATACCAACTTGTTTATCTGGAAAATCAACTAGGAAACGGCGCACCAATTCATCTACTAACGATGATTTACCTGATCCTCCTGTCCCTGTTATACCTAAGACTGGAACTTTTGAAGCCATTGCTATTTCACGGACTTTTTTAAGCATAGCAGCACTTTCTTCATTCCCATTTTCGGTGGCTGAAATAAGCTTAGCTATGGATTTATGATTTTTGTCTTTTATGTGCTCTACTTCACCATTTAAGTTAAGTCCAGTTAGGTAGTCTGATTTTTGCAACAAATCGTTTATCATACCCTGTAAGCCTAGAGAGCGGCCATCATCAGGACTGTATATGCGTGCTATACCATATTTGTGTAGTTCTTCTATTTCGGTTGGGAGTATAACCCCTCCCCCGCCACCAAATAGTTTTATATGCTCACAGTGACGTTCTTTTAATAGGTCGTACATATACTTAAAATACTCAACATGCCCGCCCTGATAGCTTGTTATAGCAACAGCATTGGCATCTTCTTGAATAGCGCAATTCACTACATCCTGCACGCTACGGTCGTGCCCTAGATGAATTACTTCTGCTCCACTACTCTGCATTATACGGCGCATAATATTTATAGCTGCGTCATGTCCATCAAAGAGGGCTGCTGCGGTTACTATTCGTATTTTATTTTTTGATTGATAAGGTGTTTTTTCCATAGGTATATTAAGCCAATTATAGTCAAATAAAATTTAGGTTTATTAAAAATTGAAAAATGAAAGATTACTAGCCTTTATTTTAGCAGAAACCTGCTTACTACAGCTATATGTGCTACAAGCGAAATCCTGTGCAGTTTTTCAAAAAAATAATCTTAGATTAAAATTTAAATAAAACTTATTGTTTTACTATTGGCTTTTACTAAATTTTTATCATAAATGTAGAACTATTAACAGAAAAGTTGATTTCTAACAATCGCTTGGTGTAGCATCTATTTCGCTAGCATATCACTACTTGTCTTAATTTAGATAAAAATATAGAGAAAATAATATGATTACTAAAGACGCGCTTTTGTATTTGTCTAAGCAAGAAAGTCTAAAAAATGTTCTTACCAATGTTAGTTTATTTAAGAAAATTACAGATCGTTTTGTTGCAGGTGAAACAATAGAAGAAGCTGCACTAGCTGTAAAAGAACTAAACAGGCTTAATATTTCTGCTTCTTTTGACCATTTAGGAGAAGCTATTAAAAGTGAAGAGGAAGCAGAAGCAGAGGTAGTAGAATATGGTAAGATTTTAAGCAAAATAGACAAAGATGGCCTTAACTCTAATGTCTCATTAAAACCTACTCAGCTTGGTCTGTCTATAAACCCAGAACTTGGATTGCGTAATATTCGTCGAGTAGTGGAAAAAGCGCGTGCTTATAACAACTTTGTCCGCATAGATATGGAAGACTCTCAATATACTACGGCTACAATTGATATGTTTAAGAAACTTCGTCAAGAATATGACAATGTTGGAATTGTTATTCAATCCTATCTTTATCGTAGTAAAGATGATATTGAAGGTTTGCTAAAATGTGGAGCAAGAGTTCGCTTATGTAAAGGGGCTTATGATGAACCTGCTACAGTCGCTTTTCTTAAAAAATCAGACACTGATAAAAATTATGTTGAACTAACAAAGGTTCTATTGGAAAGCGGGATTTATCACGGTATAGCCACTCATGATGTAAAAATGATTAAAGCAACCAGGGATTTTACTAAGGAAAAAAATATCCCTAAATCAGCTTATGAATTCCAAATGCTTTATGGCGTTAGACGAGACTTACAAGTAAAACTTGCTGGCGGTGGTTATGGAATGCGTGTTTATGTTCCTTATGGTAAACACTGGTACCCTTATTTTATGAGACGTTTAGCCGAACGACCAGCTAATATTTGGTTTATATTGAAAAATTTCTTTTTGGGGTAAAAATGCGGCCTAAATCAAACAATATCTTTGATATCTTTGAAACTATAGAAAATAGTGTAGATATTTTAGAAATGGCGCGGGAGGATGCTCATAACCGTTGTAAAAGAGAGTTTTACCGAGGAATCGTAAGAGTAGTTAATGCAGTAAAAATATTAGCTGGTGGTAAATATTTAACTAAATTTGAGCGCACCCCTGAAGAAGTAGTAATGGTTGACCCACAATTTAAGTTAAAAAGGTTTTGGCAAGACTATCAACAATCTCCCTATACTCCAATACTTTTTATCCCTCCATTAATGGTAACACCTCAAATCTATGATTTACGTCCTAGGCATAGCTTTGTAAGGCACTTGCTTAACTATGATTTTGATATTTTTATGCTAGATTTTGGTGCCCCAACAAAGAAAGATAAAAATATCAGTTTAGACGATTATATTCAGAATATTGGGCTAGCTGTTGATCGTGTACGTGAATTAACAAATGCCCCTACAGTTAGTTTAATTGGCTATAGTATGGGCGGCATCTTTAGCAATATTTTTGCTGCTTTAGATGAGAGCCAAAGGATAAAGAACATAGTAGCTCTAGGATCGCCCTGTGATATTAGTCGCTGGCCTACTTATGGAGAGTTAGCAAAAACAATCAACCAGCCGATCAATTTTATTGCTGACACTTTAGAAGGTGTTCCTGCTTATGTTTCTAGGTCGATTTTTGAAATGATGAAGCCCTTAAATACAATTTCTCTACCAGCTAATCTAATGTTGAACCTTTGGGATGAGGAATATATTGAAGGCTATGAAGCTATGGAAAGATGGTTTGATGACTTTGTTGGCTACCCTAGAGATGCTTTTAAGCAGTTTTTTAATGAAGTCGTTACAGATAACAAACTTTTTTTAGGGAAGTTGGTTATTGCAGGTAAAAAAATAGATCTAAACAAAATAAAATCCCCTTACCTAGCTTTAGCTGGTAAACAAGATTTTTTAGGTCATCCTCAAGCAGTCCAACCAATAATGGATGTAATTAGTAGTAAAGATAAGACTTATTATGAAGTTAGTGGCGGGCATTTAGGAATGCTGGCTGGTAAACATGCTAGTGATACTTGGGAATATATTGCTCAATGGCTGATCGTTAGATCAAAAACCTCTCGCTATGCTAGTAGAAAAAAAGAAACCATTAACGGAAAATTAAAAAATAAAGTAACTAGTTGATTTATAATAAGTTAGTTACTTTAACCATGAGTTTAATGGAAACTTTCAGGAAATTGCGGAAAATATACGTTGACAAAAAATCATCGATGACTAGAATAGCAACTTCGCACTGAAGTTTGACAAATCAACAACACAGATTTCCGGTAATAACCTGGTAAAAAGTGTTGTAGAAAAATGAAAGCGGTAGTAGTCTAGCAAACGCCGCAAGTAAGAAAAAAAGAGCTTCGGGAGTTGTTTGTAAAGAAAGACCAAATAGTCAGTAAGCTATAAATCTTAGTAAGAAAAAGGTTTAAGAAG
>JAHFUF010000582.1 GCA_023265235.1 Blastocatellia bacterium | reverse complement strand
ATTCAATGGGAGTAATTGCTTATGAAATGCTTACAGGTCGTAGGCCTTTTAACATTGAGAGCCTAGAAGGAAACGCTTATATAAATCTTTATGAAATGCAAAAGGCTGGCGCAAGGATTAGCCCTAAGCAATTACGCCCAGGTTTATCTGATGAAACTAACAAACTAATTGTGCAAAGCTTAGCAATTAATCCAAAAAATCGTTCCTCTAGCGCAGAGGAATTTGGTAATAAGCTTTATAAAGCTTTGGTGGAAACAGTTGTAGTACCGCAAACAAAGGTAAAACCTGTTTTACCAAAAGCAATAGTCTTAATAGTCTTAATAGTCTTAATAGTCTTAATAGTCTTAGTTTTGTTGCTAGCTGCTGGTACATTAGCAGGAAAGTTTCTATTAAACTCAACTCCTATTGTAGTTACTCCATCTACTAATGCAAAAATAGTAAACAATCTCAGTTATTCTGTAGAGCTATCAGAATTTCGTAATGGTAAACGCCAAGAGCCTTCTGTTATAACAGGAATAACCATTGTAGTGCATGATAGAGATCGTGTTTGGTTTAATGTGAGTAGTAAAAACGCAGGCTATATTTACCTAATCAATGAATCTCCTAAACCGCTAGATAATGATATTCCTAAATACAATATTATTTTTCCAGTAGACAAAGAGAACAATCAACTTTTAGCTAACGAAGAAATTAAGTTACCAAACAAAGATCAAGCTGTGGAGGCTACAGGAGCAAAAGGACTAGAAACATTTTGGATTATTTGGGCAAAAAACCAAATAACAGATTTAGAAGATCTAAGATCATTACCTAATCCTCAAGATGGTGGAGTAGTGCAAGGCCCCAGTAAAGTTATGTTTATCAAAGAGTTACTAGAAAAATATTCTAATGAAGAGGCAGTAAAAGTAAAGGAAGATAAAAAGGCTAAGAGAATGCAAGCTAGCTCTATTGAAAACACTATTGTAATGCTTTTAGAAATAGATCATAGATAACTTGGAGCAATAAAATATGTTAAACAAAAATAACTTAACTAAAATATCAAGAACAACAGTTTTAATAGGTTTTATTTTGATAAATTTTCTAGTAGCTATTCCTCAAACACAACAAAAGCAAGAAAACAACCGTGATTTCATTAGAATAGATAAAGTAAAACCAGAGGAATTTGCTAAAAACCGAGCTAACCCTAAAGCCTTTGTTAAAATGGTACAAACCAAAAGTAAAACAAATGTACAAGAAAATATAAAAGCAGAAGTAGCTAGCCTAGGTCTTACTCTTTGGAATTTGCGTAAATCAGAGGCAGATGATACTTTTAGAGAAAGAAAGATAATAGGTAATGTTATTGGCACAGAGAAAGAAGAAAACCTAACACCTGAACGAGTAGAAGGTGAACCACTAAAAGTAGAAGATGGAGCATATGTGCGTTTTTCTGTTGAGTCACCTGTAGAAGGCTATCTTTATGTCTTTGACAGGGAACAGTATATTGATGGTAGTTATGGTGTTACATACTTGGTTTATCCAATAAAAGGAGTAAACAATTTAGAAGACAACAACCAAATAAAAATAAATCAACCTATTTATATTCCAAGACAAAAAGAAGGTTATTATATTAATTTAACTAAAGGTAACGAGAGAAAAGTTGTTGCAGATGTATACACTTTTTTAGTAAGCCCATCACCTTTAGGCTTAAGTCCAATTAAATGCGCTAAAATAGGTAGTAGCACTAGAGGAGAAGCTATCATTAAATGTGGTATAAGAGAGGTAAAAAAAGAAGAGTTTGATTTTGAAGCTAAGTTAAAAGAATGGAGTAGCTACACAGAGGTTTCAGAACTTGATCTTAAAACTAGAAACCACAAGAAATACAAAACTATGGATAGATCTGAGATTAAATCATTAAACAACAAAGCTAGTAAGCTTACTGTAAAAGCTCCTCCTCCACAAAAAATTTATACTATTGCCAGAAAGCCTACAGAACCTTATATGCTAAGTGTCCCTATTCACTATAATGAATAAGTAGTAGTAAGTTCTTGTTTATAAGTTAAATCTAGATAAAATTTTGTTGCTTGTCGCCAAAAAACACTCTTGCATATTTTTTAGTAATTAAATTCTGCTAAAATGACACCCAAATTAATAAAATAACACCCTACTAGGAGTAACTATTAAGGCTTATGCCTGTAGACATATTTTTTCAAAACTTAAAATTTGATGAGCAAGGTTTGATCCCTGCTGTAGTGCAAAATTCGCGTACCAAGGAAATTCTAACCCTTGCTTATATGAATGTTGAAAGCTTAACTCGTACCCTCCAAACAGGACAAACTTGGTTCTGGAGCCGCTCACGGAAAGAATTATGGCACAAAGGAGAAACTTCTGGTAACTTCCAGAATGTCGTTGACATCCGCATAGACTGTGATGGTGATGCTTTAGTAGTGCTTGTTGCTCCAGAAGGCCCTGCTTGTCACTTAGGTGAAGACACCTGCTTCCATCGCCAATTACAAGAAACAGAATATCAGCTTTTGCAGAAAAGTGTTTCCCTAGTAAATCAAAGTTCGCTAGAATTGGGTATTCTCCTAGATGAACTCTATAGACTAATTGAAGACAGAAAGCAAAAACGCCCAGAAGGGTCTTACACCACTTATTTATTTAATGCTGGACTAGATAAAATCTTAAAAAAAGTTGGGGAAGAGTCAGCAGAAACTATTATTGCAGCAAAAAACCCTTCTACCCAACAAATGGCTTCAGAAATTTCTGATCTGCTCTACCATTTATTAGTACTAATGAGTGAGCGAGATGTTCGGCTAGAAGATATTTTTAATGAGCTAAAACAACGTGCTGGCAAAGCTGCTGAACGGAAATATTAATAAATCATGTTTTTTACCCCAAAAACTTTTGAAGAATTTGCTCAACTGGCTAAACAAGGAAATGTTATCCCTGTAGCTAAAAAAATTCCTGCGGATCTACTTACTCCTGTAGCAGCTTATTTACGCCTACAAGAAAACAATCCTTATACTTTCCTACTTGAGTCAATTGAAGGCGGTGAGCAAGTTGCTCGCTACTCTTTTCTTGGTGTCAAACCTCATTTGATAATGCGTGTGCGTGGCCGTACAGTAGAATCTATTATTAATGGTCAAGTTGAACGTCTGCCAGGAACGCTCCCAGATGCACTACGTCAATATCTTGGTCAATTAATTCCTGTTAAATTACCTGGATTACCTCCATTTACAGGCGGTGGTGTAGGTTATTTAAATTATGATATGGTACGTTGGTTTGAACGTATACCTAATAAAAACCCTGATGAACTAAAAATTGACGATGCTTTGATAATGTTTTTTTCCTCTATCTTGGCTTTTGATCAAGTAAAACAACAACTTATTATTATTGTAAATGTTTTTACTCAAAGAAATAATGTTTTTACTCAGAAAAATACTCAAGACCTAGAAACAAAATATCACAATGCCTTACAAGAAATTGCTGAAATAGAAAAGCTCCTACAAACACCCATAAGCCTCTCTCCACATCAAAAACAACTTCAATCACTGAAGGTACGTTCTAATTTCACTAAAGACCAATTTGAAGACGCTGTAATAAAAGCTAAAGAATATATTAAAGCTGGTGACATTTTCCAAGTTGTTCTATCACAACGGTTTGAAGCTAATATTACTAGCCCTGCTTTTCAAATCTACCGAGCACTGCGCATGATAAATCCCTCTCCCTATATGTTTTACCTAGGTATGGGAGAAATATCATTAATTGGGGCATCACCAGAAATGTTAGTGCGTTGTAAAGATCGTAAGCTTGAATATAGGCCAATTGCAGGAACACGCGCTAGGGGAGCAGATGAAGTTGAAGACGCTCTCTTAGGTGAAGAACTACTTGCAGATGAAAAAGAAGTTGCTGAACATATTATGCTTGTAGACTTAGGGCGTAATGATTTAGGGCGTGTGTCTGAAATTGGTTCAGTAGAAGTCCTAGATCTAATGACTATTGAACGTTACTCTCATGTAATGCATATGGTCTCAAA
>JAHFUF010000055.1:2366-13482 GCA_023265235.1 Blastocatellia bacterium | reverse complement strand
TAAAGAAGCTGTTTCTAAAGATGAAGCTGAAAGCATAAAGAAGAAACTTACTGAAGCTGGTGCTACAGTTGAAATTAAGTAATAACTTAAGAGCTAGTTGTTTTAACTCTTTAGAAGTTTAATTTTCTGTTAGTTTAGCCAAAGTTAGTTTTGCTAGTGAGAGAATTTTGCTAGCCTGTTTTTAGATAAATTAAAAACTGATACATAGATAGATTTTGTATACCATTTACAAAGTTACGAAAAACATCATTTTAGCAACGCGAAGGGCATAATTAAGGCAAGATTGCTTTAGTGTGTTCTTCGCATTCGTGTCTAAAAACAGACAGTTATTAGTAAATTAATTTAGTATATTTCTCCTTAGTTTAAGAAGAAAGTTATAAAAATAAGCTACAGATATCTTCTCGCATAATCAGACCAAGCTGCATGAAACATTCGGAGAGTCAAACTAAATAAATTTGGCGAAAACCTTCTTGAGATACGTTTGGCCAAATAATGCCACACGAAAGGAAAGAATATGTCATCTCAATCCCAAGTAAACAATGTTAGTGGCGTGATAAAGCGTTCCCGACACGACTTTTCTAAAATTAATACTACTGTACGTATTCCAAATTTAATTGAAATTCAACGCGAGTCTTATAATAGATTCTTGCAAATGGATTTACTGCCAGAAGAAAGAGAAAATGCTGGTCTTCAAGCAGTATTTCGATCGGTTTTTCCTATAAGTGATTTCCGTGATACTTCACAACTAGATTTTGTTGATTATTCTATTGGTGAATGGAAATGTAAGTGTGGAAGACAAGATGGGCTTTATCACTTACGTTCTAATTGTCGTAGCTGCGGTTCTACAATTAGGGTTAATCCTCTTTCTTCTGATGATGTTCTTTGTCGTAGTTGTGGTAATTTTAATAAAAATGTAATAAAGCTTTGCGATAATTGCGGTGAACCAGTAGGTCTTAAGCATAAATACGATGTCCAAGAATGCCAAGAAAGAGGTATGACTTATGCTGTTCCTCTAAAAGTAAAGATTCGTCTTACTGTTTGGGATAAAGATGAGTCAAGTGGCTACAAATCCATTCGAGACATTAAAGAAGAAGAAGTTTATTTTGGCGATATTCCTTTAATGACTGATAATGGTACTTTTATTATTAATGGTACGGAAAGAGTTATTGTTAGCCAATTGCACCGCAGTCCAGGGGTATTTTTTGAAAAATCCCCAGCATTTTTGGCAAAGATAATCCCTTACAGAGGTTCTTGGGTAGAGTTTGAATATGACGCTAAAAACCTGCTTTATGTTCGGATCGACCGTAAGCGTAAGTTTTTGGCAACAATCTTTTTACGTGCATTAGGGTTAATTCAAAACTTAGAGATTTCTAAGTGGAGAAGAGGAGATATCACAGATAATGAACTAGAAGAGTCAATAAAATTCTGTGGTTATTCAGACGGGGATATACTAAGGATTTTCTATGAAACCAATAAGATTTATATCCAAGAAGGAAAGTTGATGTTAGCAGTTTCTCCAGCTATTTTAGACATGAAAGTGTCTAGTGCTGTAGTAGATCCTAAGACAGGAGAAACCCTAATAAAAGCTGGTAGAAAAATTTCTGCTATTGCTTATGAAAACCTACAAAGAGCAAGTGTTACTCAAATACCAGTAGATATTTTAGATTTGGAAGGTGCTTTTGTTGTTGATGACATTATCAATGCTGAAACAGGCGAGTTTATGGTAGAGAGCAATCAAGAGCTAAATGCTCGTGATTGTGCCAGAATTATTGAGTCTGGTGTTACTGAATTTGAGATATTTTTCCCTGAAAGAGATGAAGTAGGAGCAGTAATTAGCCAAACACTTAAAAAAGATACAGTTAAAATGCCAAGGGATGCTTTACTTGAAATTTATCGTAAAATGCGCCCAGGCGATCCTCCTACTATTTCTACTGCTTGGAACTTGTTTTATGGCATGTTTTTTGATGAAAGAAAGTTTGATTTTTCTCGTGTAGGCCGCTTAAAGTTCAATATTAAAATGGGTTATGAGCAATACGATAACCTAGATGAACAAATACTTACTCCAAAAGATTTCTTTGATGTTATTGAATATGTATTAAAACTTAAGCGTAATATTGGTGACGCTGATGATATTGATCATTTGGGTAATCGTCGTGTTCGTGCAGTAGGAGAACTGTTAGAGAATCAGTTCCGTGTAGGGCTAGTACGTATGGAGAGGGCAATTAAAGAAAAAATGTCTATCCATCAAGAAATGCAGACTGCTATGCCTCGTGATCTGATTAATGCTAAACCAGTAACAGCAGCAGTTAGAGAGTTTTTTGGTTCAAGCCAACTTTCACAGTTTATGGATCAGACTAACCCACTTTCTGAAATCACTCATAAGCGGCGTTTATCAGCCCTTGGGCCAGGCGGGTTGTCACGTGAACGCGCGGGGTTTGAAGTGCGCGATGTGCATCCTACTCACTATGGTCGAATTTGTCCTATAGAAACTCCTGAAGGGCCAAACATTGGTTTGATTTCCTCCTTGTCTTGTTATGCACGTATCAATCAATTTGGCTTTATTGAATCTCCTTATCGTAAAGTAGCAAATAGTCAAGTAATTGATTTTGTGAGAATTAGTAATAGTGGTAACACAGAGTTTCGTATTGGAGATCATGTAGCAAAAAGAGATGTAGAAGAGCTAAACAAAAAGTTAACTGAAACCTCTGGTAAAATAGCTGAATATGAAACCTATCCTTTCTATTTATCTGCTTGGGAAGAAGATAAATACACTATTGGCCAAGCTAATATTGAACTAGATAGCGATATGCAGATTGTTTCTGAGCGCGTAGCTGCTCGTAAAGCAGGAGATTTTATTCTATCTCATAGAGATGAAATTGATTACATTGACGTTTCTCCTAAACAATTAGTTTCTGTTGCTGCTTCGCTAATCCCATTCTTAGAAAATGATGACGCAAACCGTGCTTTAATGGGTTCAAACATGCAACGTCAAGCTGTTCCGTTACTACGTGCTGAAGCTCCATTTGTTGGTACAGGTATGGAAAAAGTAACTGCTCAAGATAGCGGTGCTGTAGTAGTAACAAGGCGTGATGGGGTTGTTGATAGTGTTGACTCAGAACGAATCATTATTCGGGTTGATCATCAGCAGGATGGTAATTTATCTCGTGAAGTTACCGCAGACATTTATCAGTTGGTTAAATTTAAGCGATCAAATCAAAATACTTGTATTAATCAAAAACCAATAGTTTCTGTTGGTCAACGTGTACAAAAAGGTGATGTGATTGCAGATGGCCCTTGTACAGATCGTGGTGAACTAGCATTAGGGCGTAATGTTTTAGTCTCATTTATGCCTTGGCGCGGTTATAACTTTGAAGATGCTATTTTAGTATCAGAAAAGTTAGTAAGAGAAGATTCATACACTTCTATTCATATTGAAGAATTAGAAATAGAAGCACGTGACACTAAACTTGGGCCTGAAGAAATAACCCGTGATATTCCAAATGTTTCTGAGAGTATGCTAAGGGATTTGGACGATTCTGGAATTATCCGAATTGGGGCACAAGTCAAACCAGGATCAATACTTGTAGGCAAAGTTACTCCTAAAGGTGAAACCCAACTTACAGCAGAAGAAAAGCTATTACGAGCAATATTTGGTGAAAAAGCTGGCGATGTTCGTGATGCTAGTCTGACTTGCCCGCCAGGAATTGATGGTACCATAGTAGACGTTAAAGTCTTTACTCGTAAAGGTGCGGAAAAAGATAAACGTAGTATGACTATAGAACAAAGTGAAGAAGGCAAACTACGTAAAAATCTTAATGATGAAACCCGTATCTTACATGAAGAGAGAAATAAACGTATCTATGAAGTTTTAGAAGGACAAAGACTTGCTAAGGATTTAGTTTACAACAAGAAAGTTTTACTAGAAAAAGGTACTTTGCTTAATAGAGAGATTTTGGAACAAGTAGAAATAGGATCATTAAGTAAAGCAGAAATCCAAAACCCTAAAGTTGATGCGTCTAAAGAAATCCAAGAGCTAGAAGAACGAACTAAACGTCAAATCGAAATCCTAGAAGAACTCTATAAAGATAAAATAGACAAGATTAAAAGAGGTGATGAACTGCCACCAGGTGTAATTAAGATGGTAAAGGTTTTTATTGCTATGAAGCGCAAGCTATCAGTAGGCGATAAAATGGCAGGCCGTCACGGTAATAAAGGTGTTATTGCACAAATCTTGCCAGAAGAAGACATGCCATATTTACCAGATGGTGTACCAGTAGAAATTGTGCTTAATCCTTTAGGTGTACCTTCTCGTATGAACGTGGGACAAATCTTAGAAACACACTTAGGTTGGGCTGCTAGAGTATTAGGTTTACACTTTGCTACACCAGTTTTTGATGGAGCAAGTGAATTAGAAATTAAAGAAATGCTTAGACGTGCCGAACTACCTGAGAGTGGCAAAACTGTGCTTTATGATGGTATGACTGGTGAAGCCTTTGAACAAAAAGTAACAGTGGGATATATCTATATGATGAAACTTTCTCACTTAGTAGACGATAAGATCCACGCTCGTTCAATTGGGCCATATTCTTTAATTACTCAACAACCCTTAGGCGGTAAGGCTCAATTTGGTGGTCAGCGATTTGGAGAAATGGAAGTTTGGGCACTAGAAGCTTATGGTGCTGCTCATATCTTACAAGAACTCCTAACGGCAAAATCAGATGACGTAGCAGGCCGATCCAAGATTTATGAAGCAATTGTAAAAGGTGAGTCAGATTTTGATCCTGGACTACCAGAATCATTTAATGTGCTGATTCGAGAATTGCAATCGCTTTGTCTAGATGTGGAATTAATTAAAAGAACTCATACTGAGGAATAACAGAGAATAAGCCAAGGTCATATGACCTTGGCACTCTCAGGAGGTGTGACAGTGTTTAGAACACAGGAAAAACAAAATTTAGCGCCTGACTTTGAGGCAATACGAATTTCTTTAGCGTCTCCAGAGAAAATACGTTCTTGGTCACGCGGAGAAGTAACTAAACCAGAAACAATTAACTATCGCACGTTTAAGCCAGAACGCGATGGGCTGTTTTGCGCTAGGATTTTTGGCCCAGTAACAGACTGGGAATGTTTATGTGGTAAGTACAAACGCATGAAACATCGAGGCGTAATTTGTGACAAATGTGGTGTGGAAGTTACTCAGGCAAAAGTAAGACGTGAACGTTTAGGGCATATTGAACTTGCTAGTCCTTGTTCTCATGTTTGGTTCTTCAAAGGCTTGCCTTCTCGTATTGGCCATTTGCTGGATATCCCTTTACGTGATCTAGAAAAAGTACTCTATTTTGAGTCTTATATTGTTATTGAGCCTGGTGATGTTCCTGATTTGAAAGAAAAAGATTTAGTTTCTGATGAACGTTACCGTCAGTTAGCTAAAGATTATCCTGGAAAATCGTTTTTGGCCAAAATGGGTGCTGAAGCAATAAAAGAACTACTTCAAAAAGTAGAAGTAGATAGCTTATCTGATGATTTACGTAAGAGAATGAGAGAGGAAACTTCTCAACAAAAGAAGCTTAAGCATTCCAAACGGCTTAAAGTTGTAGATGCATTTCGTCGTTCTGGTAACAAACCAGAGTGGATGATTTTAGATGTGATCCCTGTCATTCCACCGGAGCTACGACCACTAGTACCCCTTGACGGTGGGCGTTTTGCAACATCAGATCTTAATGATCTTTACCGTCGTGTAATTAACCGTAATAACCGTTTAAAAAAGCTACTAGAATTAAAAGCTCCTGAAGTTATTGTGCGTAATGAAAAGCGAATGTTACAAGAAGCTGTTGACGCGCTTTTTGATAATGGACGACGTGGACGTGTGTTAAGAGGGGTAAATAATCGCCCACTAAAATCTTTGTCAGACACCTTAAAAGGCAAGCAAGGGCGTTTTCGTCAAAACTTACTAGGCAAACGTGTGGACTATTCAGGCCGTTCTGTAATTGTAGTTGGCCCAGGACTTCAACTACATCAATGCGGACTGCCAAAGAAAATGGCTTTAGAGTTATTTAAACCATTTATTTATAATCAATTAGAAAAACAAGGTCATGCTGCTACCATTAAACAAGCTAAAGAAATGGTAGAAAAGCAAGAACCGATAGTTTGGGATATTTTAGAAGATGTAATTCGTGATCACCCTGTACTGCTTAATCGCGCACCAACGCTTCACCGTCTTGGTATACAAGCCTTTGAGCCTGTTTTAGTTGAAGGTAAAGCTATTAAGATTCACCCACTAGTTTGTACTGCTTTCAATGCTGACTTTGATGGCGATCAAATGGCAGTGCATATTCCACTTTCACCTGAAGCCCAGATTGAAGCTAGTGTGTTAATGCTTTCATCAAATAACATTTTGAGTCCTGCTAGTGGTCAACCTATTGCTGTTCCTACTCAGGATATTGTATTAGGTTGTTATTATCTAACAAAAGAGCTTGCAGATGCTGAAGGAGCAAACAAGAGTTTTTCTTCAATAGAAGACGTTTTACTGGCTCTAGATGCCAAGCTAGTTTCTACACATACCCCTATACGCTTACGTTATAAAGGTAAGTTAATGGATTTAGACTTAGCTAGAGATTCTCAAGATATTCTTCGCGCAGAAATAGTAGAAGTTAATAGGGTAATTAATACCACAGTAGGAAGAGTAATTTTTAATGACCATTTACCTAAGACAATGCCTTATGTTAATGGTCTAATGAAAAAGAAAGGGCTACAACAATTAGTTAATTTCTGTCACTTACGTTTTGGTCATAGTGAAACTGTAAAGATGTTAGATGAGTTAAAAACCTTAGGTTTCTACTATGCAACTAGAGCAGGGATTTCTATTGGTATTGATGATTTAGTCACACCTCTAGCCAAAATCACACTAGTACAACAAGCAGAAAGTGAAGTTATTGAGGTAGAGAAACAATACCAGGATGGTGTTATTACTACAGGTGAACGTTATAATCGTATTGTTCAAATTTGGTCAGAAACCACAGAAAAAGTGGCTAAAGAAATGTTTGACGCGATGCGTAAACGTGAAATAGATTCTAAAGAACTTAACCCAATTATGGTTATGGCTGATTCTGGTGCTAGAGGTTCAGCGCAACAAATTCGTCAGCTTGCAGGTATGCGTGGACTTATGGCTAAACCATCAGGAGAAATTATTGAAACTCCAATTCGCGCTAACTTCCGCGAAGGGCTTAATGTATTACAATACTTTATTTCTACTCACGGTGCACGTAAAGGTTTGGCTGATACTGCGCTTAAGACAGCAGATTCTGGTTATTTGACTCGCCGTTTAGTAGACGTAGCTCAGGATGTAATTGTTTCTGAACCAGATTGTGGAACTATAAAAGGAATTTGGGCAGAATCAATAATCGAAGGCGGAGAGGTTGTTGAGCCATTAAGAGATCGTATTATTGGTCGAGTCGCTTTAGATGATGTTATTGATTATGTTACCAATGAAGTTATAGTACCGATAGGACAAGAAATTAGCGAAGACCTAGCAGGTAAGATTCAGGATGCTGGCGGTATTGATCGAGTAAAAATACGTTCTGTATTAACTTGTGAAGCTCGTCGTGGGGTTTGTATAAATTGTTATGGTCGTAACTTAGCTACTGGTCGAATGGTAGAAACTGGTGAAGCTGTTGGAGTAATAGCTGCTCAATCCATCGGTGAACCTGGTACTCAGTTAACAATGCGTACCTTCCATATTGGTGGTGTTGCTACAGGTAGTACCGCACAATCTTCTCACGAAGCACGCAAAGCGGGCATAATAAAATTCTCTGATATAAAAACAGTTCATAATCGAGAAGGAAATTTAGTTGCAATGAACCGGAATGGTTCAGTTATTGTGATAGATGAAAGAGGTCGCGAAGCAGGACGCTATCAAATTGTTTATGGTGCAACATTAAATATTAATGATGGTACCAAAGTAGAAGAAGGCCAAAGCTTAGCTACTTGGGATCCTTTCACTTTCTCTATTTTAACTGAAGTTAGCGGCTTGGCTCAGTATAAAGATCTAATTGATGGGATTACTGTTAAGGAAGAAACCAATGAAATTACTGGTAATATTTCTCAAATAGTAATTGACTCAACAGATGAAAAGAGACAACCCCGTATTGAAATTTGCGGTGAAGATGGCAAAGCGCAACGTATTTATCAAATGCCTATCCGAGCTAACTTGATGGTTAAAAACGGTCAAGAAGTAAGGCCAGGAGATGTTATTGCTAAAATTCCTCGGGAAACAACTCGCGCTAAAGACATCACAGGAGGTCTACCTCGCGTAGTTGAATTATTTGAAGCACGTAAGCCGCGTGAAACAGCAGTAATGACAGAGATTAGCGGACAAGTAAAATTTGGTGTTGTTTCAAAAGGACAAAGAAAAATTCAAATTGTCGGTGATGATGGAGAGACAAAAGAATATTCAATACCACGCGGGGTACACGTTAATGTACAAGAAAATGATCGTGTTAAAGCTGGTGAGCCTTTAATAGACGGGCCACTTAACCCACATGATATTTTAGCTGTCCAAGGCCCAGAAGCATTACAACGCTACTTAGTCAATGAAATTCAAGAAGTTTATCGCTTACAAGGTGTAAACATTAACGATAAACATATTGAAGTAATTGTGCGTCAGATGCTACGTTGGGTTAAAGTACGTGAAGTTGGAGACACAGAGTTTTTACTAGAAGAACAAGTAGATCGTTTCCGTTTTGAAGATGAAAACCGACGTATTAAAGAAGAAAAAGGTCAAGGCGCGACTGCTGAACCTTTACTCTTAGGTATTACTAAGGCTTCACTCTCAACAGATAGCTTTATTTCTGCTGCATCATTCCAAGAAACAACTCGTGTTCTGACAGAGGCTTCTATTTCTGGTCGCGTTGACTATCTACGAGGACTAAAAGAAAACGTGATTATGGGGCGTTTAATTCCTGCTGGTACAGGTATGGAGAATTATAGACGTGTTCGTTTAGAAACAGATCCTGCACTACGAGATATAGATGATGATGACGATGATTTACTTGATATTTCAGATTTAGAAGTAAATGTAAAAGTCAAGGGTTCAGAAGGTTAGTAAGTAAAGTAGGGGCAGATCTATGTGTCTGCCCTTCTTCTAAGATTAAAAAAGGCAGACATATGTCTGCCTTTTTGTTTTCAAAAATAAATAGATTTACTCCTAAAAACTATTAGTGAAAATGATGGTTTTTGAATCTAAAAGAGGGCAGACACATAGGTCTGTCCCTATATTTGGAAACATATTTATTGTTAGGCAGGAAAAATATAAACTACTTTACCAATGCGGTTATAACTTAGGTTTTGTTCTTTTAACACAGAATGCAGCATTTTATCCCAAGACATATCATCAACTTTAATTGTGACAGTTTTATCTTTAAGTGTTTGGTTAAGTACAAAGTTAAATCCATAATTATCAGAGAGGAAGCGTAAAACCTCGTCTAAAGCGACGTTTTTTACATCTATTGAGATAGGATCGCTCTTAAAATCTGGATCACCAAACCCTTGTCCTTTAGTAAGAGTTAAAGAACTAATCTTACTAGGGTGAAGATCTTTATTAACATAGAGATAGCATTTCTTATCAACTAATTGATAAGAAATACTATGAGCTTGTAATACAGCTGCTAAAATTTCTTGCCAAGCAGTATCAGCTACCTTAACACTAAGAAGCACCTCTGGCAGTTTTTCACTATCAACAAATTCAACTCCAAAATTATCAGCAATAAACTTTAACATATCTTTTAGAGCTACATTTTTAATATCCACACTTAATAAATCACTTTGTTGCTCTGTAGTTGTACTAGATATAGGCTTACTTTGTAAACCTATAGTGTGATTAGGTAGGGCAATAATATTATTGTATAAAAAACACACTAATAAAATTGCTCCAGTAAATTGAATAAAGTAACTACGATTAAAAAATTTGCTATTCATTGTTAAATCCTTTCAACTAATCTGTTAAAATATTTCTCTCTATCCAACAAGGCGAAAATTAAAAACAAAACGGGTCATAAATCTGGAAAAAATTTGCTAAAATTTTTTTGCTAAAAACTTAAGGATTTTTATGTCTATAGGCGTTACTAGGCTGTTAAAAGATTGGGGGCAGGGTGATAAAGAAGCATTAAACCAACTATTACCTTTAGTTTATAATGAGTTACGTTATCTGGCTATAAATCGCCTTAAGCAAGAGCGACCAAATCATAGCCTACAGCCTACTGCACTGGTTAATGAGGTTTATTTACGTCTAGTTGATTGGAAAGAGGTTGACTGGAAAAATAGAGCACAATTTTTTGCTGTTGCTGCCCAATTAATGCGCAATATTTTGGTTGATTATGTGCGTAATCAACTTGCTGCTAAACGTGGAGGAGAACGAACTAAGTTATATATCAGTGATTTACCAGAAATTATCGCCCAACAGCCTCTTGATCTTTTGGCTCTAAATGAAGCTTTAATTAGTTTGTCTGTTATAGACCCTCAACAACATAAAATAGTTGAGCTAAGGTATTTTGCTGGCTTGACAATTGAAGAAACTGCTCTTGTTTTAGAACTCTCTCCAACCACTGTAAAACGAGAATGGAATATAGCAAGAGCATGGTTACTAAGAGAACTAACTAATCAGGAGGCTTTATGACTCCAGAACGCTGGAAAGAAATTAAACTTATTCTTACAAAAGTGTTAGAACAACCTCTAGAAGAGCGCGACCTCTTTATTGATAAGGCTTGTGGCGATGATTTAGATATGAAAGAGCAAGTAAATTCTTTGCTATATTTTCATGGTGAAATAGGAGAATTTTTAGAAAAACCAGTAATCCCTGTAAGTAATTTTATTAGTATGGCTGATTTAATAACCGATAAATCATTATTAAGTCAAGGAATAGTTTTACAACAACGTTATCTAGTTTTAGAAAAAATTGGCCAAGGAGGAATGGGAGCAGTCTATAAAGCACAAGACAACAGGTTAAACAATATAGTTGCTCTAAAACAAATAATAGTTTCGGGAGAGCGCCTTGAAAAAGCTTTTGAACAAGAAGCACAGTTACTAGCAAAATTACGTCATCCTGCTTTACCAAATGTAATAG
>JAHFUF010000055.1:0-2356 GCA_023265235.1 Blastocatellia bacterium | reverse complement strand
AGTTATTGCTTGGACAGAACAGCTTTTAGATGTATTAAATTATCTTCATAGCCATAATCCAGCTATTATTCATAGAGATATTAAACCTAATAACTTAAAACTAACCAAACAAGGGCAGATAATATTATTAGACTTTGGGTTGGCCAAAGGATTACCTAAACACTCTGAAGGGTCGTTAGGTTTTGAAAGTAGTGTTGCTGGATATACGCCCCACTATGCACCACTAGAGCCAATTAATGGTTTAGGTACTGATTGTCGTAGTGATATTTACTCACTTGCTGCTACGCTTCATCACCTAAGCACAAATAATAAACCTCCAGATGCTACTTCCCGCGCAACAGCCATATTAAACACAGAACCAGACCCACTTAAATTAGCACATTTAATAAACCAAAATATTAGTTTAGGTTTTGCCCAATTATTAAAAGATTGTTTATCGCAAAACATTAACCAACGTCCTTCAAGTGTTAAAACCTTAAGGGTTAGACTGCGTGCTTTACAAGGCTCTACAAATAATAATACTAAATATATTGAGCTTAATAATACTGTTGTGCACTCTCAAGTAGAGACATTAGTAACTCCTAATTTAGCTCCTAATTTAGCTCCTAATTTAGCTCCTAATAATGTTAGGGCTAGTTTTATTCCTAGTAGTTTTATTAGATATAAGGTTTTATATACAATTACACCTATTCTATTGTTATTACTAATAGCCATAGTGACTAAAAATTCAACTAGCTTAACTACTGTTTTTACTGTTACTACTAGTAAATCTCAAGTTCAAATAAACGAAGTAAAACAGGTTTCTCAAATTAATAAAGCTCTTGCTATCAAACATTTTGGTGAACCTGGGTTTAAGGGAGATCTTATTAGTATAGATATTAGAGAAGTTGAGCTTTATGATATGTTGCGCTTTTTCTCTGATAATTATGGGTTAAATTTTGTGGTTGATAAGTCTGTTCCAAAAATGATTGTTACCATGAAGGTAAACGATATTCCTTGGGGAGATGCTTTGACTTCAGTGCTAGAGACTAATAATTTAACTTATAAAGTTGAAAACACTGTAGTACGCATTGTTCCTAGGGGCTATACTCTTATTCCTGAAGAAAAGGTTTTAGATAAAGATCTATCAAATAAAAAGCTAAGAAATTAGGGAAATCAGCCTATATTTCTTAGTGAGATTTAGCCATAAATGTTTTTCCTTCCATTAAGAATCGCTGCTATACTATGGTTTCCCAAAAAATATATTTGGAGTTAAGAAAATGGCTTGTGTGAAATCACCTTTTAGAGCGTTTGTACAGTTTGTGCTAGTAGTAGTGTTATTAGTAGGAGTTTCTCCTGTAATAAAAAGCCAAACACAAGTAGATACAAACCAAACCATAGAGTTTGTAAAAGTAGGGCAAAAAATAGAACAAGAAATTAAAGGGTTAAACTCACATTCCTATCAACTTACACTTAAACTTGGGCAATATTTACAGCTTTTCCTAGAGACACAAAAATTGGCTGTAGAGGTAAATATTATTGCTCCTAGTGGGGAAAATGTCTTACATATAGAAACAGATAAAAAAGAAATCAATAGAGAAACCCTAGAAGTTATTGCTAAAAGCTCAGGAAATTATTTATTAGAAGTAATTTCACTAGATGATATTGCTGAGCCAAGCCACTACAAACTTGAGGTTAAAGACATACGACGAGCTTTGCTCAAAGATAAAAATAGATGTAGAGCTAAAGAATTAACTAATCAAGCCAATGTTTTACAAAAAATAGGTACACCAGTAGGGTTTGAAAAGTCTGTTGAACGCTACTTGACAGCTTTACCTTATTGGCGTAAAGCAGGTGAACAAAATGTAATAGCTGATGTTTATAGAAAATTAGCTGAGAGCTATTACTTAATCTCAAAGTATCAAGAGTCTATAAACTATTTTACTAAAGAGCTAGAGATTAGAATTAGTAATAAAGATAGATCTCGTGAAGCAAGAAGTATAAAAAACCTAGGTATGGTCTATTATGCTATGGGGGACGATGAACAAGCCTTAAAGTATTATAACCAAGCATTAGAATTAGGAAAAGAGCTTGACAACCGTGAGATTATTGCTCAGACGCTAAACCTTCTAGGTACTTTATATAGGTCTAATGGTGAAGGAAGAAAATCTATAGAATATAACAAACAGTCTTTAACTATTTGGGAAGAACTTAATGAAACAGAAGAGACAGCAAAAATTACTCAGGATCTTGCTACTAGTTATTATTCACTTGCCGAAGTAAAAGACGCTTTAGGGTTTTATGAAAAAACTCTTTTTGCAGCAGAAAAAGAAAAAAACAAAAGCTCTCAAGCCAAAATATTGTCTAGTATTGCGAT
>JAHFUF010000581.1 GCA_023265235.1 Blastocatellia bacterium | reverse complement strand
AAATTTGATGACTCCTCAGAACTCCACAGAAAGTGTGCCTTGAGAGATTTTAAAACTTCTTATACCCTTAAGAAATGGCGACTCTACTAGCAAGCCCAATAGACTACCTATTATATAATCGCGAGTAATATAACTATCTGTAATTACAATATTTTGGAAAGGAATATCAAACATTTCATTCCATAATTTAGAGAGTGCATCTTGAATCTTCGATTTTAAGCTTAAAGAAATAAATGCGTCTTCTTTTACGCAATACCCTGCCAATAGTAAATCTGCTATGGAAAAGAGAATTTTTTCTACTTTTTCTTTATTTAATTCAGCTTGTTTTAATTCAGCCAAGTTATCAAAAAAATCATCAAATTTAAGATGTGCATTAAGAATTTGTTCTATAAATTCGTATGAATCCTTCCCATCTAAGCAAGCTGCTGTAAGCACGATAACTTCTCGCCAATGTGGACAATGCAGAGAATTTTTTAGTTTAGTGAATCTATCCGCCTTGCTACACAGCTTACTTAAATAATGTGCAGCTAAATATTCTTGAAGATTTAAATGTATAAAACTGCTCCAACCACTAGGCTGTAATACTATTAAATTAGAGTGATTGATTAAAGAAGCTATTTCATTTGTTAACTCTTTAGCATAATCACTTTTAATTCCTTTATAATCTATTAAAAATTTTTCTATATTAACTTTTAGCGTTTGTTCAGTAATTATCCACCCTTCTACTTCTTCCATTAAACAAGCAATATAAGCAAACATATCTACTAATCCTGCTTTGTTTATTATACTAGCTAGCTCGTTAGGTAAGGTTGTAGCAACAAGCGTTTCTACACAAAGCCTATAAATATCTACACGACGACTAGGTAATGTACCTATTTGACCATGAAGCAAAGCTAATAATGTCAACATCATAGGGCTAGTAGCAAGGTTTTGAACTCCAGGATGCTTGAGTGCTAACAAAAGGCTACTTGTGCGTAGCTCCGCTTGCTCCTCTACTTTATTAGGAGAGTTTATTGATTCATAAGCTATTGCCCACTTTTGGGCAAATTGGTCTATAGCAGCAACACTTAATGAATTAACTTTAAATAATGCAAACTCTGTTGGTAATAGCTCTTTGTTAAGAGCGTATAGACGGCTTGTGACAACTAGGTGGATTAAAGGGTATCTTTTTATAAAACTAGAAATGACATCATTTATATTTTTTTGGTTTTCATAAGTCATTTCATCAAAAGCATCTAGCAAAACTATAACTTGATTGTTTTCTAAAACATTAAGAAATAACTTTGATAAGTCTGGCAAACCTTGTTTAATAAAATAAGAAACTAATAAATCTTCTAAATTTTGCGAACTATCCCAATCATTTACTAAAATAGGTAATGAAACTAGTATTGGCAAAAGTGGTTTGTCAAAACCTAATTCATTTAGTTGATTTGTCTTGTTAGTTGCTAAAATTACTGCTAAGTAGCGTAAAAGAGTTGATTTACCAGCCCCTGGATCGCCTAACAAAAAGATTTGTTTGCATTTTAATGCGTCTTGGAGGAAAACTTCCTGTTTATTTTGTTGTAAATAGCGTTGTTGTAATTCTTCTATTTTAAGTAACTTATCATTTTCTAATAATACTGGGAAAGGGGTTTCAATTATTTTTGTTAAGGTAATTGGGACAAATATTTCTTCTAAACAAAATCTTGTGTCGATACCTTTTACAAATCCTTGAAAACCAATCTTATCGTACTTTCGTATTACGTAATTACAATAGTTAGCCTGTAACTCATCTAGATTTGAATCTACTGTTGCTAATAACCTTAGTTGTGCAAATATTTGTTGTCGCTCAGTTTCATTTTTAGGCAGATCAAATTCAAATACATCACTACGCCAAGAAAAAAAGTCTGGAGCGCGATTACCTAGTTCTGCTGGTGTTCCAAGCTTTACCCAAAGAACTACGGAATAACCTGCCCAACGTAGCCTTTCTCTACCCCAATTTAGTGCATTAATTGCAATATCACGCGAATCTTTTGATAGGTTATCAAGGCCAAAAACAAATAAAACAGAGCGTTCTGAGGGTTTTGGGAGTTGGCTTAATTGTTGTGATAGGCTTAACTCTTCAATAGAGTTTGAGTTATAAGTAAAAGTTTCTATAGAGACTTCATTTTTTATTCTTAATTTAAGCTCTTCGCATATACCTTTTTCGGTTTGACTATTTGATGTAGCAACTATCAACAAGCAATCTGGCCCAGAGAGTAAATAAGCCTCTAAGAGTGCTATTTGTTCTAGTAAATCTCGTTCTTCAGGCATAAAGCTTTATGAGGAAAGGGCTTTCCAAGGTTGATCAGTTAAAACAGAATGTTTATCAAACCAAATATCTTCATTAACATAACCCAATATAATATCATTGCGTAGTAATAAGTCGCATTTTTCCCCTTGCCCATCTGTTCCATCCACTCTTTTTTGATCTTTATACACCAAATCTACAATAGCTTGATAATCAGGAGTTAGCTGAGCTTTTAGCTGTCTACGTAACTCATTAAGTGCTTTTACAGCTTCTAAGATTCCTATTCTATCCTTTTTACTTATCTGTGTGTATACCACAGCATTTTGCACTAAACGGATAAAATCGCGCATAACACCGCCACTACCTTTAATCAACATATTAAGAGCTTCTAGATCTATAACATCTTCTGTTTTGAGGTTTTCCGATTTTAGCCTACTTTCTACAACTTGCCGCATAAACTCATAACCACTTTCATAAACCTCATCTATGTTACCAGGAGGATGTATTTTAATATTGGAAAAAGGGACAATAGAAAATCGGGTACGAACAGCACCAAAGTCAGGTGAATAATAAAGATCTAGCGGGCCTGTATAAACAACATGGCACTTAGGGCCATTAAGAAAGTTTTTCTCTATAAAATTAACTTTAATTACATCTGGATCCCTAATTTTGTCTAAACCATCAACTAAAACTACTATAGGACGGTTTAATTTAAAATACACATCATCAATAATTTTACTCAAACTTTTTATTAAGTCTTCAACTTTAGGTTCTATATCCAGTTTACGAACTATTTGTATACTAGTCCCAGAGGTAAAACGATGTTGTAATCGGCCAAAAAGACCTCCAGTAGCTTGTCTTACTGTTGGGGCAATAGCTTGACCTACAATTGTCCCAACAGGGCCTGCTAGTGCTGCTCCACCAAAAACAACCAAACCATCTAAGAGTTTACCTAGATCAATCTTAAAATCACGGTTTTCAGTATATGAAGTAGCTATAGACTCTAAACCATTTTTTAATTCTTCTAATAAGCTTAGATCTGGGCAAAGCTCAGGTGGTTTACCTATAAGCTTATTACTAGCAACTTTAAAAATTGCAACACCCATTAAAAAGATAATTTCAACAGGGTTTGCTTTATCAGCATCAAGATTATCTGTTAAATCAATTCTTACTACCAAACAATCGTATGTTTGCTCTAATTCCTCTGCTAGTTTTGTTAGCTCAGAGCTTTTACCACTAGCAGGTTGTCCTACTAAAATATATTTGGAAGGTAGGTGGTTAGGAGAAAGTTTATACATTAGCATATCAATAGGGCTATTTGAGCGTTTGACAAACCAGTCTTCTAGTTTCTCTGGTGGAATTGGATCCATTGGAGAAAACATATTACTAATATTTGTCCAATTTTTTTGAACCATATGGTCAACCCCCCTTTTTGATAAGACTTTTAGAATAGAAAACCATCAAAACCATTAAAATAACGAAGTTAGAGTATATTATCTAATCTAACATTAAAAGCACCAGCATGCAAAAAGGCCACTCTTAATGGTGGCCTTTAACTAAACTTTTTTTTATATACGCCCATGTGGATTCGAACCACAGACCTACGGCTTAGAAGGCCGTTGCTCTATCCAACTGAGCTATGGGCGCGAATGGGCTTTGAAGATCGGGGAGAGTGGATTCGAACCACCGGTCTCTTGGTCCCAAACCAAGCGCGTTACCAGACTACGCCACTCCCCGGTGTGATT
>JAHFUF010000580.1 GCA_023265235.1 Blastocatellia bacterium | reverse complement strand
TGGAGCATTCTGAAGTGCCTATGTATTCCTTCCTAACGTAGTCAGTCACTAACTCCTGACTTAGGCTAATCAACTGGGCTTGCATTCCTCATTTCTGATTCTTGCAAGCCCCCACTTTAAATCAGCATCGCTGATTAAGTGGGGGTTGTTGACTTACGGGACTGAAAGTTTCTCTTTTCTAAATTTCGTTTTTTAGAGTCATAACTTCCGCTTGGAACTTAGGAATTTGCGGCAGGCTTTGTGTCTGACTATTAGCTTCGTTTGCACGAGCAACATGCCAATAACAAAAAGCTAGTTTTGTAACAGATCTTAGAAATTTACGTTGGGCAGAAAATTTCTTTATATCTCCACTAAATAAAGATGCTCCTAACCATTTCAATTGGGCAAATGAAGACCCAACTAATTCTAATTGTTGTGGAGAAATTAACCCTCTAGCTACTTCAATGGCTAACATTTCTTTTATTAATTTTGCTTCACGATATACCATATAAATCATTACCGCTAACATAATTAAAAACAGCGGTACCCAAACGACAAGATAAAAAATAAAATAAGCCCCGCCTCCAATAAACGCGCTTATAAATACTGCTGCTCCATTCCAAAGAGCATGTAAAAAAACTGCAAGAATATAGCCTAATATTGGCATAGTAATTCTTAAAGTTTTGTTATGTGTTTCTCTAGCAATCCCACATCCAATTCCTGTCATAGAGGTAAAGAGTGCGTGAGCAAAAGGAGACAATACTCCACGTAAAAATAGAATAAAAATCAATCCTGGCCCAAGGCCAGATTCAGCAAACTGTGAACCATAATAAAGTATATTTTCCACTGTCGCAAAGCCTAAAGCAATAACTCCTGCGTAAACAATACCGTCTACAATGTCATCAAATTCTTTGCGTAAAAATACAGAGATCAAAAATACTCCTAGACCTTTAGTAGCTTCTTCAATAATTGGAGCAGAAATAACTGAGCCTAGTACATTACCTACAGGCCCTCCTGCTACTGTCATTACTACAGTACCAAATATTGTGTTAACAAAAAAAGAAACAATTATTGCAAACAACGCACCCCAGGCAAACGCGCCTCCTAAAGCCCAAGCAGGCTCAGGATCATAGCGGTCTAGCCAAAGAAATAACAATAGATAGAAAGGTGCGGGTGTAAAAGCAAGAATTGTACCGACAATAGTTCCAGCAAAACCAACCGAACTTAGTATTATTAACGCTACAACAATAGTCATTATTAACCCAATACCAATAACAGCCAAAGTTGCAACGTTACCACCTTTTTCTTTTTCAGGGTTATAAATACCAATATTACTAAAAGATTGCCTTAAACTATTTACTCTACTAATAGTTTCAAATGTTGTGGGTGCTATTTTGCTAGAATTTTGGTCATAAATAGGACTTTGATTATTTACTGAAGGAATTGGCCAAGGAGTTTGAGCATTGATTGGCATACTATTAGGATTAACTTCTAGTTGGTTATCTAGTTTGTTGTTTATAAAGGGCTTAAAAGTGTTTTGACTAGTTGGGGGCAATGCTTGGGCATTAATCGGACTACTAGGAGTTAGTAGTGGTGTACCAATAGCATTTTGTAATGGGTTAGATTTTTTTGTTTCTTCCCAAAATAATGCTTTATTCTCTGGTGCTTGCTTTATTGGAGCTATTTGACGAGCTGTTTCAACAACTACTTTTATACGTGGGCCTTGATAACCTAGTTGAACTATATTACCAGATTCTAGCAAAGCACGTTCAACACGACTACCATTAATAAAAGTCCCATTTGTACTATGTTGATCAACAATATAAAAACCCTCTTGCTCCAGAGATATAACTGCATGTTGTGTTGATACCCCAGGATCGCCTGTAGCATCAAAACGTAGGGTACAATCCAGCCCTCTACCTAGCACTAAAGTACCTTTTTCTAAATACATTTCTTTACTTGCTAGAGTTCCTGTTTCTACTATCAGACGTAATCTCATAGGGTTAGCACCAAAATTATAAAAGTTAAAATTATTGACTAATAAAAAAATAGCAAAGCATTCTAAGTGGTTTTGATTGTAGCATAATCAAAAAAAATCTTTAATATTGAGTTTAATTAAACCTAATATGTTATTAAAATTGCGACTTTTAAGCTAATATTTTTTAATAATTTTACCAATTAGGAGTAAATAATGGAAAGCTTAGATAACCTTTTAACAAAAGCTGCTGAGCGATTAAAAAAAGCTAAGCGGGTAGTAGTTTTAACCGGAGCAGGAGTTTCTGCCGAAAGTGGTATTCCTACGTTTCGAGATGCCCAAGTAGGTCTTTGGGAAAAATATGACCCAGCAGAACTAGCCTCACCAGAAGGGTTTCAGGCTAATCCCAAACTAGTTTGGGGTTGGTATGAGTACCGTCGAGAAATTGTCCGTAATAACATACCTAACCCAGCACATTATGCATTAGTAGAGTTAGAAAAAAAGCTTCCACATACTGTTATAGTCACTCAAAATGTTGATGAATATCATCGTATAGCAGGAAATCAAAATATTTTAGAATTACACGGTAGAATAATGGAAAATCGCTGTTTCAAGGAAGGTCGCTTACTTAAGGATAACGAGTTAAATCATAGTAGCATTCCACCTCGCTGCACTTGTGGTGCTTATGTGCGTCCAGGAGTGGTTTGGTTTGGTGAATCACTTCCTAGCAATACGCTCTCTCAAGCTTTTAATGAAGCACGAAGTTGTGATGTTTGTTTAGTAGTAGGAACAGCAGGAGTGGTACAACCCGCAGCATCTATTCCTTATTATGCCGAACAAGCAAAAGCATTTCTTATTGAGATCAATAACTTACCATCAGCACTAACTTCTATTATGCAAGTCTTCCTACAAGGAAAGGCTGGAGAGGTGCTCCCAAAGTTGGTTTCTTTGATTTAAGGTTTTTCAGTCTTTTTTGCTTATCTAGTTTGTCCTAGTTTGTATTAGGTAAAGAATCTGTTAACTCTGCTAGTTTTACTGCTTGTGACTGTTTGTTTAATTTGTTTAATTCGCTTATAGGCACGATCTCAAAGCTTACCCAAGCAGACCCAAATCTTAAAATATCTCTATGTTCTAATCTTACACCTTGGCTGTAATTAGGAGTGACTAAAAACTCTTCTGAGTTAAAGCCCCCTCGTTGTATTGCTGTACCATTAGCACTACCATGATCTAAAACATAAAAAGCATTATTACGATAAAATACCGTAGAATGTTGACGTGAAACACTATTGGATAAAGCTTCTGGAGACTCTAAATGAGCAAAAACAAAATCATTACGTCTAATAAGTTTACCTGTCTGTTCATTAACAACACTACGCATTCGCCCTATATATATTATTGGTTTACTAATTAAATATTGATTTTGATAAACAACTGCATTATGAGCCGTAAGGCGTGCTAATTGAGGGATTTGTGGTGAAGGAGACACAACTGATGTGATTTGTTTTTGTGCTATATTAATTGTAACTAACACATCTTCTGCTGACATTTCTTGCCCTGGCCAATCTAGAGCAAAAGCTGCTCGCCTATACATTACCCGACTATTGCCTTTGCTAACAGTTTGAACTTCTACTCTAATAGGATTAAACAAGCTTAGTTGTTGACTAGCTAAAAAAGCTTCAAAACACCTTAAGAATTCTTCCCCGTTAAAGATCATTTCCAAATCTTCAACCTTTTCTGCTTTTGTTTCTGGAATAGAAATAGTGATAATATTTGGGGTACAAATAACGCCATTATACTCATAGCGATTTTGTTTAACTTGATCGATTATTTGATAAATTATTTCCCTTGGATCAAGATCTTCTTCTGTAATAGTCCAGCTGTTTTCTCTTGAAGTAAGCAAGTATTTTTCTATTTGTGCTAAATATTTATCGTTAAAATCAAGCATAGTGTCTAGAAATTTCAACAAAAAGTAAATTTATTGGGCTTATATATGTATTTAATATAGCAAACGCCTAAATATATTTTAAGAAACCTGTTGATAAACAGATGAGTAAAATAACCTTAAGAC
>JAHFUF010000579.1 GCA_023265235.1 Blastocatellia bacterium | reverse complement strand
CTGATAAGAAATGGCCTACAGACACTGCAGTAGTAGATTTGCCTGATCCGCCTTTATGATTCATTACTGCTATTTTTCGTGTTTTATGTTTTTTCATAATTATAAATAAAATCAAAAGTTTTATACCCTAGTATATTAATATACCGTGGTTTAATATGCTAGCGCAGTGATATACTCTACCGAGGAAAAAACTACCGTGGAAAATTAAACTACGGCGGAATATACCACAGTTAATACAAGCTCTGTCAATAGATTGTAGGTTTAGAGGTTGAGCTTTTGACTGGGATGTGTATGTATAGTTAAGGCCAGGGCTGAATTACTTCAAAACCAAAAGCAGATGCTTGATAAAATAACTTTTTTGTAACAGTTTTTGTCTCTTTTTCTTTTCAAAAAAGTGACATTAAAACACTTTTGTAGGCTTGTCGGAATTTGATTGATAAGTTAGAATCAGCTTTGTATCTTGCGACAGGAATTGGCTAACCCAAAGTATTTAAATATTTTTAATTTGGAGAGATATTACTGCAAGATGTTAATACAAAACACAAAATAACGCCGGTGCTACGACTTGTTTAGTTTATACATCAGTCGTTGGCCGGATTAGTTTAAGGAGGAGCATCAGTCATGGCAAAACGATTGACTAACCAACAACAAATCACACATAAGGTTGAAACCCTTTCAGACATAGAAGCTGCCCAAGTCCTAGAATACATTGATACTATAGAATCCAAGCGAAAACCACAAATTACTGGCAACATAGAAGACGATTTAATAGACTACCTTGCTAATGTTCCTGAAAATTTATGCGCACGACAAGTAATAGAATGGGATAAAGTTCGTCGTAGATCAGATGTTCAGGCAGGAATTACTTTGCAAGCACTGGTTGCAACAAACAAAGCTTAAAGAGGTAGAGTTCTCAAATTATTAGAAAATATAAAGCCCAGTACATAGACACTGGGCTTTATTATTTAGCTATATTTTGGATATTTAGCAAATTAACGGGTACGGATTAACATTTCCGTTCCTTCTTCAAGTTTAATTTTGTCACTTCCTCGAATAACGTTTGAACCAGCACCACCAGCCGCACCTATGCCAGCACCAATTGCTGCACCTTTACCACCACCAATAATTCCTCCTAAAATAGCTCCTGCTGCTGCACCACCAACAGTGCGTTTTGTGGTTGAACTGCCACGGCTACCACCCTTAATATTGCCTTCCTCGTCTACTTCCTTAACAGACTTTTCTCCATAAACTTTTGTTACATCGCCTCTTAGCGGGTAGCTCTCACTATTTGTTAGCCTAATGCTATCAAAGACAAGGACTAAGGCGGTTTGACCTTTTAATTTCCCTGATTGTTTAACACGATTAATATGTCCAGTTATAGACGCATCAGCATACCTATTAGGAGTAAGGGCTGTTGCTTGAAATCTGTCCCCCTCTTTAGCTTTTTTAGAGTCAATTGTGCTATCCAAACGAATTTTCATTTGTGTTCCTCGTGGGACAGCATTGGAAGTTCTAGAGCTAGCAGCATTATTTGAAGCAGCACTAGAACGAGGTGAGCGGCTTCTACCTTGTGCTAGGCTATCTGCTACCATAACAAACGAGGTAATCATAAAAATTGCTAACACGAAACTAGTTAACCAAAAAAAGTTTTTGTTACGCATAATGTCTCCAGGATAAAATTTTTTTAATTCTCACATAGAAAAATATTTTTGTGTAACCGTTTTTGATAGAAACCCCTGCTCTACACACTGTATTAATTACTAGGTTGTTAGAAGAGGGCTAATAAAATTTCTAGCTATGGCAAATTATTCTACTATAGAGTTGTGTGCTATAGTGGAAACTAAATCCACCGTAGTAAAATATTTTATAAAGTAAATTATTTTACATTCCTCACAGTGTAGAGAATTGGATCCCATACAGGAGCAAAAGGCGGAGCATAGCTTAAGTCTAGTTGTAATAAGTCTTCTATCTTCATACGACCATAAAGTGCTGTCGCAATAACATCAATACGCTTAGCAACACCTTCACGGCCAAGCATTTGTCCTCCTAGTAACCTCCCTGTGCGCTCATCATAAATTAATGTTGTATCAATACGTTCTGCACCTGGGTAGTAGCCTGCACGAGAAACCGAACGAGAGGAAACCACTTTAGCCCAAAAACCCATCTTGTTAGCCTCATCAAAGGACAATCCTGTAGTAGCAATCTCTAGGTCAAAAACTTTTACTGCTTGAGTTCCAACAATACCTGCAAACCCTGCTCGTCCGCCTACAGCATTAATTCCAGCAATACGACCTTGTTTATTAGCGGTTGTGCCTAAGGGAAGGTAATAGGGTTTATCTAAAACTATATGATTTGCTTCTGCACAGTCTCCAGCCGCATAGACATTAAGAAAATTGGTTTGTAGCGTGTCTTTAACAGCGATTGCACCGCTTGCACCTAGGCGAATGTTACTAGCATGGGCTAAGGAAATTTCTGGGCTGATACCAACTGCGATTATTACCAAATCCGTGTTAATTATTCCAGATGAAGTGGTTACATGCTCAACTCGTTGACGGCCTACAATGCCATGCAGGGTTTCACCTAAGACTAATTTTACTTTTTGGTTTGTTAATTCATTTACAATTTGAGCTTTTAATTCGCCATCAAAACACCCAAGTAGCTTTTGTGACTGTTCAATAACCGTTACTTCTATTCCTCGCGTTTGCAAGGCTTCGGCCATTTCTAACCCTACGTAGCCTGCACCTAAAATCACTGCTCTACGCGGATTGGTTGTTTTTAAATATTCATCAATTTTTCTAGCTTCAGGCATATGCCGCAGTGTAAATACACCTGTTAGGTTTAGACCTTCAATATTAGGACGGTTGGCTTTGGCTCCAGTTGCTAGGATTAAGTAATCAAAGCTAATCCTAGATGTTTGATTACTAGATAAGCTTTGCACTTCTGCAAACTGTGAGGATAGATTAAGTGACTCTACACTACTTTGATTAAGGATTTTAAGTTGATATTTTTGAACCAATTCCTGCGGCTGATAACGAACAAGGCTGTTTAGGCTAGCAATTTGACCGCCAAAGACATAGGGCATACCACATTCAGAGTAAGCAACATCGAGACTACGTTCCACAACGGTGATTTCTGCACTAGGAGATTGTCGTCGCGCCCAAGTTGCAGCAGTCATTCCACCAGCATTTCCACCAATAATAAGCAAGCGATCTGGCATTATATTTCCTCAGTATTTCCTAACAAGATAAGCTAAAGACAAACATTTTATCATAGAGTTACTCTTTATCAGTAATGACTAAGATAGCTTTCTATGTTTGCTTTGGGCATGTAAAATGTAGGCTATGGCACCAATGGAAAAAACTTACTACTTAATTACTTGGCGATTATCCTTTTTTGAGTTGCTTAAAGCCAGTAACAGCCCTTCGGTATCAGGAGTGGATGGCACCCAACTAGAACGTTTATTAGTTGCTGTTACTCAAGGAGGCTTTGGCCAAGATGTTTCCCCAGATGATACCATTCAGGTAAGAGAGCGTTTTTTAGAGTATGCTTGTCAAGAATATGACGTTGACTTGCCGCGCACGATAGAAACTTTTGACGAGTATTTTGAGTTAGTAGAACCAGATTATTTTGTAGATTTAGACGAGGAACTTTAGTGGCACTAAATATTGGTATTACTTGTTATTCAACCTATGGTGGTAGCGGCATAGTTGGCTCAGAATTGGGTCGAGAACTTGCTAAACGTGGGCATACAGTCCACTTCATTTGTTCTGCCCTACCAACTAGATTAACAGAACTAAGTGAAAATATTCTTTTTCACGAAGTTGAACCAACCCATTATCCATTATTTGAATATCCGCCTTATGACCTAGCCTTAGCAGTAAAAATGAGCGAAGTTGCTACAGAGGTAAAATTAGACTTATTACATGTTCATTATGCTATCCCTCATTCCATAAGTGCTTTTCTAGCACGCGAATTAAATAGCGACTTAAAGTATCTTCCTATTGTAACTACATTACATGGAACAGATA